>DAHWFB010000084.1 GCA_027326105.1 Acetobacteraceae bacterium | reverse complement strand
CCCGGGCCGCGGCCGCCTCGGCGGCGGCGGACTGGGCGGCGACGGCGCGGCGGAGCGCCCCGAGGATCCAGGCGAAGCGTTCGGCCGGGGTGGTGGGGAGGGTGAGCGCTTCCATGAACGGAAATAGAACACAGGGCGGGGGTCGGGCACAAGCGCCGAATTCCCCCCGAGCGCGCCCGCATGCGCCCCCCCGCATGCGCCCCGATGCGCCCCGATGCGCCTGGGGGGCGGGCCGGGAGCAGCGGGATGGGTCAGGCGAGATCGGCGAGCGGGCCCTGCGGCAGGGCCACCCGCACCGCGTTCAGCACGGCGAGCAGGTCGATCACCTCCTGGCCCACCGCGCCGGCGAGCGGGGGCAGATGGCCGGTGGCGGCGAGCGCCATGCCGGCGAGGCTGAGCGCCATGCCGCCCAACGCGCTCTCCAGCGCGATCCGTCGCAGCCTTCCGCCGATGTGGAGGAAGAGATCGAGGGTGGCGAGCGAGGGCGAGAGGATGACCGCACCCGCGGCCTCGGAGGTGATGTCGCTGTTGGGGCCGAAGGCGACGCCGACCGAGGCCGCCATCAGGGCGGGCGCGTCGTTGATGCCGTCGCCCACGAACAGGGTCGGCGCGGCGGCGGTTTCGGCGCGCACGATGGCGAGCTTCTGCTCCGGGCTCTGCCCGGCGTGGATATCGGTGATGCCGACCGCATCGGCGAGATAGCGCACCTCCGCCTCGCGGTCGCCGGAGACCAGCAGGACCCGGGAGATGGCGTGGCGGCGGGCGAGATGGGCGATGAAGGGGCGCCCGTCCGCGCGCGGCGCGTCGCGGAAGCGGCACAGCCCGGCGAAGCGCCCGCCGATCTGCACGATACATTCGAGCCCGCCCGCGATCGGCGGCAGGGCGATGCCCGCCGCCTGCGCCGCCGGCCGCCCGCCGATCACCACCGCCCGCCCGCCGACCCGGCCGGCGAGCCCCTGGCCCGGCCGCTCGGAGACCGCCTCGGCCGCGGCGGGGGCGAGGTTTCGCGCCCGCGCCGCCGCCACCACCGCGCCGGCGAGCGGATGGCGCGAGTAGATCTCGAGGCTCGCCGCGGCGGCCAGCACCTCGGCTTCGGTGAAGCCGGGGGCGGCGAACACGTCGGTCACGCCCGGGCGGCCGTGGGTCAGGGTGCCGGTCTTGTCGAGGATCAGGGTGCGGGTGGTCGCCACCCGCTCGAGCACGCCGGGGTCGCGGATGATGATGCCGTGACGCGCGGAGAGCGAGATCGCGCCGAGGATCGCCACCGGGATGGCGATCAGCAGCGGGCAGGGGGTGGCGATGACGATGACCGCGAGAAAGCGCTGGGGATCGCCCGAGAGCGCCCAGGCCAGGGCGGCGATGGCCACCGCCAGCGGGGTGTAGAAGGCGCCCAGCCGGTCGCCGAGGCGGCGCAGGCGGGGCCGGGCGCTCTCGTTGCGCCGCATCACCTCCATGATGCGGGCATAGCGCGAATCCCGCGCCGCCGCGGTCGCGCGCACGGTGAGCGCGCCTTCGCCGTTGATCGCCCCCGAGATCACCGCCGCCCCCGGCACCTTGGCGAGACGGAAGGGCTCGCCGGTGAGATAGCTCTCGTCCATCGTCGAGCGCCCCTCCACCACCTCGCCGTCCACCGGGCAGAGTTCGTGCGGCAACACGACGATGGTGTCGCCGGGCACGATTTCGTCGGTGGGAACATCGACCAGGCCGCCGGGGCCGGGCCGGTGGGCGATGCGCGGCAGGCGGGCGGCGAGCGCGCCGAGCACCCGGGTGGCGCGCTGCGTCGCCATCGCCTCCAGCGCCCCGCCGCCGGCCAGCATCAGGACGATGATGGCGCCGACGAGATATTGGCCGAGCGCGATGGCGGCGAGGATGGAGATGCCGGCGAGCAGATCCGAACCGAAGAGGCCGGCGAGGAGGTTGCGCCCGAGGTCGAGAAGCAGCGGCCCCCCGCCGGCGACCAGCACGAGCCAGAGCGGCACGGCGGCGGCCGGCGCGCCGAGCGCGAGCAGCAGCAGATGGAGCGCGATGCCGGCCCCGGCCAGCAGGGCGATCCAGCTTTCCCGGCGGCGGGGGGAGGGCTCGGGCGGGATCTCGCTCATGAGGGGCTTTCGTTCCGTGCGGGTGGTGCCGGTGGGGCGGGCGGAGTGTAGCCCGGCGCGCGCGCGGGGATCACCCCCCTGCCCGCGCCGCAGGAGCGCGCCAGGAGCGCGCCAGGATCGCTCCAGGATCGCTCCAGGAGCGCGCCGGGCGCGGCGCTCCAGGCCGGCCCGCCGGTGCCGGGAGGGGCGGGCGGGACGGGCGCCGGCGATGCCGCCCCTGCCGGCGTGCATGGCTGGATCGCGGGGGCGGACGGGCGTTGCCGGCCGGGCCCGCTTGCCGCCGTCCCGGGCGGGGGGTATCGGCAGAGCCATGTCGCGCCGCGCCCTATTCGGCTCCGCTCTCGTCCTGGCCTGCTCGCTGGGGGGATGCACGCTGATCGACCAGCGGACGTTCGCGCCGCGGGCGCGGCCGGCGGCGGCCGCCCCGCCGCTGCCCGCCGATCTGGCGCTGGTCAGCATCCGGCTGGGGACCAGGCGGGCCGCCTATGCCGGCCCGCTCGCGCAGGCGGTGCGGGCGGCGCTGGCGAAGAAGCCCGGGGCGGCCTTCCTGATCGAGATCGCGGTGGCGGACGCGGGCGACCCGGCGGCCGCGGCGGCGGCGGCGGCGGCGGCGCGGGGCCAGGCGCGGGCGGTGATGGCGGTGATCGCGCGGCAAGGGGTGGCGCCGGGGCGGATGCGGCTGTTCGCGCGCGGGCGGGCGGGGAACGCGCCGGGGGAGATCCGCGTCCATGTCCGCTGAACCGGCCGCGCGCCCGGCCGCGCGCCCAGCCGGGGCGGGGGACCGGCGGCTCGCCGGCGGCGGGGTTTCGCAGCGGACCCTCGGGCTCGCCTGTCTCGGCCTGACCGCCGTCATCTGGGGCGCCAACTGGTCGGTGGTGAAGTTCATGCTGGCCCGCATGCCGCCGTTCGCGATGCGCAGCCTGTCCGGGCTGCTGGGGGCCCTGGTGCTGTTCGCGGCGGCCGGGGTGCGGGGGGAGCGGATGTTGCCGCCGCTCGCGTTCCTGCCCCGCCTGATGCTGGATTCGATGCTGAATTTCGGCCTCTGGATGGGGCTCGCCGCCTATTCGCTGTACTGGCTGCCGGCCGGGGAGGCGGCGATCATCGCCTATACGCTGCCGATCTGGGCGGCGCTGATGGCCTGGCCGCTGCTCGGCGAGCGGCCGACGGCCAGGCGCACGGGCGGGCTGGTGGCGGGGTTCGCGGGGGTCGCGGTGCTGCTCGGGGACCAGCCGATGGCGGCCTCGCTCGACCAGTGGCCCGGGGTGGCGATGGTGCTGTTTGCCTCCGTCTCCTTCGCGTTCGGCATGGTGATGGCGAAGCGGCGCTGGCATCCGCTCTCGCCGCTGGTCGATACCGGCTGGCAGATCCTGCTCGGCTCGATCCCGCTCGGGCTGCTCAGCCTGGCCTTCGAGCATTGGGCGCCGGGGCGGGTGGACGGGCTGCGGTGGGCGGTGCTGGTGTATATGGGGCTGGTCGCGGTGGCGGCGGCCTATCTCGCCTGGTTCCGGGCGCTCGCGCTGCTGCCGGCCGCGACCGCGGGCGTGGGCTCGCTGCTGGTGCCGGTGTTCGCGGTGTTCTTCGCCGCCGCCCTGCTCGGCGAGCCGCTGGGGCTGCGCCAGCTGCTCGCGCTCGCGCTCACGCTGACGGGTATCGCGCTGGCGGCGCTGGCCTGATAGGAAGGGACGGGGCGGAGGCTGGTTCGGCCGGGGGGCTGATACGGAGACGGGGATGCACGCATTCGACGCCCACTGCCGCGCGGCGCTGGCCGAGATCAAGGCGCAGGGGCGCTATCGGCAGTTCACGCCGCTGGCCCGCGAGGCGGCGCGCTTTCCGCGCTACCGGATGACGCGCGACGGGGTGGAGCGGGAGGTCATCGTCTGGTCCTCCAACGACTATCTCGGCATGGGCTGCTCGCCGGTCACCATCGAGGCGGCCTGCGCGGCGGCGCGCGAGATGGGCGCCGGGGCGGGGGGCACGCGCAACATCAGCGGCACCTCTCCGCTGCACGAGGCGCTGGAGGCCGAGCTCGCCGATCTGCACGGCAAGGAGGCGGGGCTGGTGTTCACCTCCGGCTTCGTCTCCAACCAGGCGGCGCTGGCGGGGATGCTCGCCGCCCTGCCCGGCTGGCAGGTGTTCTCCGACGCCAAGAACCACGCCTCGATGATCGCCGGCATCAAGGCGGCCAAGGCCAGCGTGCACATCTTCGCCCACAACGATGTCGCCGATCTCGAGGCGCGGCTGGCCGCCGCGCCGGCGGGGGCGCCGAAGCTGATCGCCTTCGAATCGGTCTATTCGATGGACGGCGACATCGCGCCCATCGCCGCGATCGCGGCGCTGGCCGAGCGGTTCGGCGCCTTCACCTATCTCGACGAGGTGCACGCGGTGGGCATGTACGGGCCGCAGGGCGCGGGGGTGGCGGCGCGCGATGGGGTGGCAGGGCGGATCGACATCATCGAGGGCACGCTGGCCAAGGCGTTCGGGGCGCACGGCGGCTATATCACCGGACGCGCCGAGGTGATCGACTTCCTGCGCTCGACCGCGGGCGGGTTCATCTTCACCACCGCGCTGCCGCCGCCGGTGGTGGCCGCCGCACTCGCCAGCGTGCGCCACCTGCGCGGCGACGACGCGCGGCGGGCGCGGCATTTCGAGCGGGCGGAGACGCTGAAGCGCCGGCTCGACGCGGCCGGGCTGCCGCGGATGGCGAGCGTGAGCCATATCGTGCCGGTGCTGATCGGCGATGCCGCGCGCTGCCGGGAGGTGAGCCGGCGGCTGCTCGAGGAGTTCGGCATCTACGCCACCCCGATCAACTACCCGACGGTCGCGCGGGGGACCGAGCGGCTGCGGCTGACGCCGGGGCCGTTCCATAGCGATGCGATGATGGACGCGCTGATCGCCGCACTCGGCGCGGTGGTGGGGAGCGGGGCCGCGCGGGCAGCGTGAGCGGGCGGGCCGCGGGTCAGCTCCGCGCGGATCGCGGCGCGAGCCCCCCTGCGCGGGTGATGAAGGCGGCGATCTCGGCGACGCCCACGCCCGCGCGGAGGTTGGCGAAGACGAAGGGGCGGTCGCCCCGCATGCGCCTCGCGTCGCGCTCCATCACCTCGAGGCTGGCGCCGACGAAGGGGGCGAGGTCGATCTTGTTGATGACCAGGAGATCGCTCCGGGTGATGCCGGGGCCGCCCTTGCGGGGGATCTTGTCGCCGGCGGAAACGTCGATGACGTAGAGGGTGAGATCGGCGAGTTCGGGGCTGAAGGTCGCGGCGAGATTGTCGCCGCCGCTCTCGATCAGGATGAGATCGAGCGCGGGGAAGCGGGCGCGCATTTCCGCCACCCCGGCGAGATTGATCGAGGCGTCCTCGCGGATCGCGGTGTGGGGGCAGCCGCCGGTCTCGATGCCCATGATGCGCTCGGGCGCCAGCGCGCCGGCGCGGAGCAGGAACTCGGCATCCTCCCTCGTGTAGATGTCGTTGGTGATGGCGGCGATCTCGTGGCTGGCGCGGAAGGCGCGGCAGAGCGCTTCCATCAGCGCCGTCTTGCCCGAACCGACCGGGCCGCCGATGCCGACCCGCAGGGGGCCGTGGGGGGAGTTGCTCATGAGCGGAACAGCCTCGTCGCTTGGGTTTCGTGACGCATGGCGGCGATTTCGGCGCGCCAGGCGGAGCCGCCGAGATCGGCGAGCGGAATATGGGCGGAACGGGCGGCGAGCGCGAGCAGCGCCGGCTCGAGCCCGGCGAGGACCGCGAGGCCCGCGCTCTGACCCAGCGGCACCAGGCGCACCGCGGCCGAGACCAGGGCCGCGGCCTGGGCGGCGAGGAAGGCCGCCGCCGCCGCCTCCTCCGCGATCGCGTGCAGGCCGGCGAGGGCGCCGACGGCGAGCGGATAGGCGAGCGGGAGGCCGGCGGGCGGGCAGGGCGGCCAGCAGCGCGCGGCGCGCAGGAAGGCGCCGCCCTGCGCGAGCGTTTCCTCCGCCCGTTCGCGCGGGAGGGCGGCGGCGGCGGCGAGTTCGGCGAGTTCGGCGAGGCGGGCGGGTTCGTCGTGCGCGCGGTGGGCGGCGCGCAGCAGCATGGCGTCCGCGAGGCCCTGGCCGTGGGCGAGCGTGTCCTCGAGCCAGCGGGCGAGGCTTGCCCCGTCCGCCACGTCGCCCGCCGCCACCGCCCATTCGAGGCCTTGCGAATAGGCGAAGCCGCCGGTGGGGAAGGCGGGCGAGAGCCAGAGCATCAGGCGCAGGAGCGCGCGCTCATCCATGCTCGTGCGGATGGGCGGCGTAGGCGCCGGATTCGGGGGTGAAGACCGCCTCGATCTCCGCGACATGGCCGCCGAGGCCTTCGACCATCGCGGCGATGACGGGGTCGGGGCGGATGCGCAGATGATCGCCCGCGATCTCGACCGCGAGATGGCGGTTGCCGAGATGCCAGGCGATGCGCACCAGCGCGCGCTCGTCGTGGGCATGGATGTCGAGCAGCGGCTCGGGGGTGGCGATGACGCGCAGGAGGGTGCCATCCTCGAACACCAGCGCGTCACCATCCTCGAGGCGGGTGGTTTCGGCGAGATCGAGCAGGAATTCCTCGCCCCCGTCGGAGACCAGGCACAGGCGGCGGCGATGGCGGAGGTCGTGATCGAGGCGGATGGTGCCGGATTCCTCGCCGCGCGGCCAGCTTCCGGCGGGAAGGCGGGTGCGGACGGTGCGCATCAGCGGCAACGCAGGGGAAGGCCAGGGGCTTCGCCCCTGCACCCCGACCGATCCAGCAAAGCACGGGGTCCGGGGCCGGTGGCCCGGGCGGGTACCGGGCGGAGCCCCGGCCTTTGCGCGATCAGATCCATGGCGTCAGAACAGGAAATACCGCTGCGCCATCGGCAGCACTTCGGCCGGCGCGCAGGTGAGGAGTTCGCCGTCGGCGCGGACCTCGTAGGTTTCGGGATCGACCGTGATGTCGGGGGTCGCGTCATTGTGGACCATCGATTTCTTGCCGATGCCGCCACGGGTGTTGGTGACCGCGACGAGCGGGCGGGTGAGGCCGAGGCGGGCGGCGAGACCGGCCCCGACCGCGGCCTGGGAGACGAAGAGAACCGAGGAGAGGGGGAGCGCGCGGCCGAAACCCGCGAACATCGGGCGGTAGTGGATGGGCTGGGGCGTGGGGATCGACGCGTTGGGATCGCCCATCGCGGCCACCGCGATGCTGCCCGATTTCAGCACGAGATCGGGCTTCACGCCGAAGAAGGCGGGCGACCACAGCACGAGATCGGCGAGCTTGCCGGGCTCGACGGAGCCGACGTGCGCGCTCATGCCGTGGGCGATGGCGGGGTTGATGGTGTATTTGGCGAGGTAGCGCTTCACCCGCGCATTGTCCGCCGCGCCATCGCCGGGCAGGGCGCCGCGCTGGGTCTTCATCTTGTGGGCGGTCTGCCAGGTGCGCAGGATGACCTCGCCGACGCGGCCCATCGCCTGGCTGTCGGAGGACATCATCGAGAGCGCGCCGAGATCGTGCAGGATGTCCTCGGCCGCGATGGTCTCGCGCCGGATGCGGCTTTCGGCGAAGGCGATGTCTTCGGGAATGGCGCCGTCGAGATGGTGGCAGACCATCAGCATGTCGAGATGTTCGTCGAGCGTGTTGATGGTGTAGGGACGGGTCGGGTTGGTGGAACTCGGCAGCACGTTGGGCAGAGAGGCGACGCGGATGATGTCCGGCGCGTGGCCGCCGCCGGCCCCTTCGGTGTGGAAGGCGTGGATGGTGCGCCCCTTGAAGGCGGCGATGGTGTCTTCGACGAAGCCCGATTCGTTGAGCGTGTCGGTGTGGATCATCACCTGCACGTCGAAACGGTCGGCGACCTCGAGGCAACAGTCGATCGCGGCCGGCGTCGTGCCCCAATCCTCGTGCAGCTTGAGCGCCATGGCGCCGGCGCGCACCATCTCCTCGAGCGCTTCGGGGCGGGACGCGTTGCCCTTGCCGGCGAAGCCGAGATTGACCGGCAGGCCCTCGGCCGCCTGCAACATGCGGGCGAGATGGAAGGGCCCGGGCGTGCAGGTGGTCGCCGCCGTGCCGGTGGCGGGTCCGGTACCGCCGCCGAGCATGGTGGTGATGCCCGCGGCGAGCGCCTCCTCCACCTGCTGGGGGCAGATGAAATGGATGTGCGCGTCGATGCCGCCGGCGGTGAGGATCCTGCCTTCGCCGGCGATGATTTCCGTGCCCGGGCCGATGACGATGGTCACGCCGGGCTGGATGTCCGGGTTGCCGGGCTTGCCGATACCGCTGATGCGGCCTTGGGAGATGCCGACGTCGGCCTTGACGATGCCCCAATGGTCGAGGATCAGCGCGTTGGTGATGACGGTGTCGGCGGCGCCTTCGGCGTTGCTGCGCTGGGACTGGCCCATGCCGTCGCGGATGACCTTGCCGCCGCCGAATTTCACCTCCTCGCCATAGAGGGTGTGGTCGGCTTCGACTTCGATGAGGAGATCGGTGTCGGCGAGGCGCACGCGATCGCCGGTGGTGGGGCCGAACATGTCCGCGTAGGCCGGGCGGGGGAGACGCGCCATGGCTCCTACCCCTCCAGCCTGCCCATGACCGCGCCGCGAAACCCCTGCACGATGCGCAGCCCGCGGTAGGGAACCAGCGTGACGCTGCGTTTCTGCCCGGGCTCGAAGCGGATGGCGGTGCCGGCGGCGATGTCGAGCCGCAGGCCGCGCGCGGCGGCGCGGTCGAACGCGAGGGCGGGATTGGTTTCGGCGAAATGATAGTGGCTGCCGACCTGGATCGGGCGGTCGCCGGTGTTGGCGACCTCGATCGTGACCCGGGGCAGGCCGGCGTTGAGCTCGATCTCGCCCGGGGCGCAGAGGATTTCACCTGGAATCATCGCGCGAGTTCCTTAACGGATGGGCTGGTGGACGGTGACGAGCTTGGTGCCGTCCGGGAAGGTCGCTTCCACCTGCACGTCGGGGATCATCTCGGCGACGCCCTCCATCACCTCGGCGCGGGTCAGCACGCTCGCGCCGGCGGCCATCAGATCGGCGACGCTGCGCCCGTCGCGCGCGCCTTCGAGGATGAAATCGGTGATCAGCGCCACCGCTTCGGGATGGTTGAGCTTCACCCCGCGCTGGTGGCGGCGGCGGGCGACCATCGCGGCCATGGCGATGAGCAGTTTGTCCTTCTCGCGCGGGGTGAGATTCATCGGCCTCTTCCGGGTTTCAGCAGCGCCAGTTGCGCGGCAGGGCGGCGCCGGGGCGAAGGGCGGCGAGGGCCGCGATGACGCCGATGCGCAGCCGCGCCCCGTCGGCCGCGAGCAGGCGGGCGAACAGGAGGCCATCGCGCGCGCTCGCCCCCGCCTCGCCGGGCGCCTGCGCCAGCGCCGCGCGCAGCGGCTCCAGCAGGGCGGCGGCCTCCGGCGCGACGCATACCAGCGCCGCGGCCGCGCCCGCGCCGCCGGCGAGCGCGGGGCGGGCGAGATGCGCGCTCGCCGCGCCTTCGAGCCGGACGGCGTCGTGGCAGACCAGGCGCCCGGCGCGGCGGATGTGCAGCCGATCGACCAGGCGCTGGGTGTGCAGCGTCTCCCCCATGGCGGCGCGCCCGAAGAGCAGGGATTCCACCGCGAGCAGGCGGGCATCGGCGGCCATTTCGACCGCGAGCGTGCGGTCGAGCGCGGCGCCGTCGAACAGGATCGATTCCTGGGGCAGCCATTCGAGCGTGGCGCCCGCCGCGAGCACCAGGCGGTTGCGCACCACGGCGCACGCCTCGCCTGCGCGGCCGCGATAGAAACGCTCGGCCCCGGCGGAGACGACGGTGGTGGCAGCACCCGGGCCGAGGGTGATCTCGGTCGCGAGATCATCACCCGGTGCGACGCCGCCGGAATTGTTCATCAGCACGAGGGAAAGCGAGTCCGCCGCCTCGCCGCGCGGAAAGCGCGCCTTCAGGCAACCCTCCTGGTAGAGGCCCGCCAACACCGAGGCGCCGCGGCGGCGCTCGATGCCGACGCGCAGGCGACCGCGCGCGCGTTCGAGCGGGGGCGGCCGCTCAGACCGAGAGATGGCGGCGGACATCGGCCTCGTCCAGTTCCTCCCGCGCCCCCGCGAGCACGATGCTGCCGCGATCCATCACCGCGATGCGATCGGCCAGCGCGTGAGCGAAATCGTAGTATTGCTCGACCAGGAGGATGGCCATCTCCCGCCGTTCGCGCAAGAGGGAGATGACCCTGGCGATGTCCTTGATGATGCTGGGCTGGATGCCTTCGGTGGGTTCGTCGAGCAGCAGCAGGCGCGGACGCATGACGAGCGCGCGGGCGATGGCGAGTTGCTGCTGCTGCCCGCCCGAAAGATCGCCGCCGCGCCGGCGCAGCATGGTGGCGAGCACGGGAAAGAGATCGAAGATCTCCGCCGGCACGCGGCGCGCGCCGCGTGGCAGCACCGCGAAGCCGGTTTCGAGATTCTCGGCCACCGTGAGCAGCGGAAAGATGTCGCGCCCCTGCGGGACCCAGGCGATGCCGCGACGCGCCCGCTCGTGCGGCGGCAGGCGGGCGAGTTCGTGGCCTTCCCAGCGGATGTGGCCGCCCGCGGGCGGATGGGCGCCGGCGATGGCGCGCAGCAGGCTGGTCTTGCCGACGCCGTTGCGCCCGAGCAGGCACAACACCTGCCCCACGCCGACCGCGAGCGAGACCTTGCGCAGCGCGAGCGCCGCACCGTAGGCGAGATCGAGTGCGCCGACTTCCAGCATCTCAGCGTCCCAGATAGACGTCGATCACGCGCGGATCGGCGCTGACATGGTCGATCGAGCCTTCCGAAAGCACCGCCCCTTCGTGCAGCACCGTGACCCTGACCCCGAGCGCGCGCACGAACGCCATGTCGTGCTCGACCACGACGACGCTGCGGGTCTGGTTGATGGTGCGCAGGAGGGCGGCGGTCTCCGCGGTTTCGGTATCGGTCATGCCGGCGACCGGTTCATCGACGAGCAGCAGGCGGGGTTCCTGCGCGAGCAGCATGCCGATCTCCAGCCACTGCTTCTGGCCGTGGGAGAGATCGCCGGCGCGGCGGCCCCGTGCGGCGGTGAGATGGATGGTCTCCAGCAGTTCGCCGACGCGGGCCCGCTCCGCGGGCGTTTCGCGGGCGAAGAGGGCGCGGCGCGGACTGCGGATGCCGGCGAGCGAGAGCAGGAGATTGTCGAACACGCTGTGCTGCTCGAACACGCTCGGCTTCTGGAACTTGCGGCCGATGCCGAGCGCTGCGATGGCGGGCTCGTCGAGGCGGGTGAGGTCGGTCGCGGCGCCGAAGACGACCTTGCCGGTGTCGGGGCGGGTGCGGCCGGTGATGACGTCCATCATGGTGGTCTTGCCGGCCCCGTTGGGGCCGATGACGGCGCGCATCTCGCCGGGCATGAGCAGCAGCGAAAGCTCGTCGAGGGCGCGGAACCCGTCGAAGCTGACCGAGACACCGTCGAGATAGAGCAGAGGCTCGGTGGCGTCGGCGATGGCGTTCATGCGACTTCGTGGGCCTCGGCGGGAGAGTCCGGCGTGGCCGGGGTGGCCGGCGCGGGGCGGCGGAGGCGGGCGAGCGTGCCGATGATGCCGCGCGGCAGGAAGAGGGTGACGAAGACGAACAGCGCGCCCAGCGCGAACAGCCATACCTCGGGCAGCGCGCTGGTCAGCCAGGTCTTCGCCAGATTGACCAGGATGGCGCCGAGGATGGCGCCGGAGAGCGTGCCGCGCCCGCCGGCTGCGACCCAGATCACCGCCTCGATGGAATTGGCCGGAGAGAACTCGCTCGGGTTGATGATGCCGACTTGGGGAACGTAGAGGGCGCCGGCGATCCCCGCCATCACCGCCGAGAGCGTGAAGGCGACGAGCTTGTAGGATTCTGGGCGATAGGCGAGGAAGCGGGTGCGGCTTTCGGCGTCGCGCACGGCGACCAGGACCTTGCCGTAGCGCGAGGCGACGACGCGGCGGGCGAGCAGCAGTTGCAGCGAGAGCACGGCGGCGGAGGCGAGCATGAGCCCCACCGTGGTGGTGCGCGCGCCGATCGGGAACCCGGCGATGTCCTTGAAGTCGGTCATGCCGTTGTTGCCGCCGAAGCCCATCTCGTTGCGGAAGAAGGCGAGCATCAGCGCGTAGGTGAGCGCCTGGGTGATGATGGAGAGATAGACGCCGGAGACCCGCGAGCGGAAGGCGAAGAAGCCGAACAGCGCCGCGAGCAGGCCGGGCACCGCCATCGCCATCACGACCGCGAAGCCGAGGTGGCTGAAGCCGTGCCAGTACCAGGGCAGATGCTTCCAGCCGATGAACACCATGAAATCCGGCAGGCGTGGGTTGGCATAGACGCCGCGGGCGCCGATCTCGCGGGTGAGATACATGCCCATGGCGTAGCCGCCGAGCGCGAAGAAGGCGGCGTGACCGAGGCTGAGGATGCCGGCGAACCCCCAGACCAGATCGACCGCCAGGGCGAGCATGGCGTAGCAGAGATACTTGCCGGCGAGCCCGATGGCGAACGTGGGGACGTGCCAGGGCGAGGCGGGAAGGGTGGCGAGATCGAGCACGCCCATCAGCGCCGCGATCGCGAGCACCAGGGCGACCGCGATGGCGGTGGCGGGATCGCGCGGCGCCCTCATGCTTCGGCCGCCCTTCCCTTGAGCGGGAACAGCCCGCGCGGGCGGCGCTGGATGAAGAGGATGAGCAGCAGGAGCACCGCGATCTTGCCGAGGACCGCGCCGGAGACCGGCTCCAGCACCATGTTCACGATGCCGAGGATCAGCGCGCTGAGCACGGTTCCCCACAGATTGCCGACCCCGCCGAAGACGACGACCATGAAACTGTCGATGATGTAGTTCTGGCCGAGATTGGGGCTGACATTGTCGATCTGCGACAGCGCCACGCCGGCGATGCCGGCGATGCCCGAGCCGAGGCCGAAGGTGAGCGCGTCCACCAGCGAGGTGCGGATGCCCATCGCCGAGGCCATGCGGCGGTTCTGGGTCACCGCCCGCATGGCGAGCCCGAGACGGGTGAAGCGCAGCAGCGCCATCAGCCCGGCGAGGACGAGAACGGCGAAGGCGATGATCCAGAGCCGGTTCAGCGTCAGCGTGAGGCCGCCGAGATGGACCGCGCCCTGCATCCACCCCGGCGAGCGGACATCCTGGTTGGTGGCGCCGAAGATGCTGCGCACCGCCTGTTGCAGGATCAGGCTCAGCCCCCAGGTGGCGAGCAGGGTCTCGAGCGGGCGGCCGTAGAGGAAGCGGATGAGCGTGCGCTCGATGACCACGCCGAGCAGGCCGGCGACGAGGAAGGCCGCCGGAATGGAGACCAGCAGGCTGACCCCGGCGAGCGCGGGGGCGGCACCCGCGATGAGGTTCTGCACGACGAGCGTGGTGTAGGCGCCGACCATCACCATCTCCCCGTGGGCCATGTTGATGACGCCCATCACGCCGAA
>DAHWFB010000079.1 GCA_027326105.1 Acetobacteraceae bacterium | reverse complement strand
GCGCCTGTCGCGCGAAGTCGTCCTGCCCGAGACAATCACCATCCAGGAACTCGCCAACCGCATGTCGGAGCGCGGCGTGGACGTCATCAAGCTGCTGATGCGCCAGGGGCAGATGCACAAGATCACCGACGTGATCGACGCCGACACCGCCGAACTGATCGCCGAGGAGCTGGGCCATACGGTCAAGCGCGTCGCCGAATCCGATGTCGAGGAAGGCCTGTTCGACGCGCTGGACGCCGAGGAAAACCTGGTTTCACGCCCGCCGGTCGTCACGATCATGGGCCATGTCGACCACGGCAAGACCTCGCTGCTCGACGCGCTGCGCGAGACCGACGTCGCAGCCGGCGAGGCCGGTGGCATCACCCAGCATATCGGCGCCTACCGCGTCAATCTGCGCAGCGGCCGGCAGATCACCTTTATCGACACGCCCGGCCATCAGGCGTTCACCGCGATGCGCGCGCGCGGCGCCGGGGTGACCGACATCGTGGTGCTGGTGGTCGCCGCCGACGACGGGGTGATGCCGCAGACCATCGAGGCGATCCGCCACGCCAAGGCGGCGGGCGCCCCGATCATCGTCGCCATCAACAAGATGGACAAGCCCGACGCCAACCCCCAGCGGGTGCGCAACGAACTCCTCCAGCACGACGTCGTGGTGGAGGAGATGTGCGGCGAGATCCAGGACGTGGAGGTTTCCGCCACTGCCCGCATCGGCCTCGACAGGCTGGTGGACGCCATCCTGCTCCAGGCCGAGATCCTCGACCTCAAGGCCAACCCGGACCGCGCGGCCGAGGGCACCGTGATCGAAAGCCGGCTCGACCGCGGGCGCGGTCCGGTGGCGACCACGCTGGTCCAGAAGGGCACCCTGCGCCAGGGCGATATCGTGGTCGCCGGCGCCGAGTGGGGCCGGGTGCGCGCGATGATCGACGAGCGCGGGCAGAATCTGCGCGAGGCCGGCCCCTCGACGCCGGTGGAGGTCATCGGGCTGTCCGGCGTGCCGCAGGCGGGAGAGCCGTTCGTCGCGGTGGAGAACGAGGCCCGCGCGCGCGAGATCTCGGAGTTCCGCCAGCGCAAGCTGCGCGAGCGCAGTTCCACCGCCGCCGCGGAAGGCCGCGGCACGCTCGATCAGATGCTCGCCCGCATCCAGGCCGGCGAGCAGAAGGAGGTCGCGGTCCTGATCAAGGCCGACGTGCAGGGCAGCGCCGAGGCGATCGCGCAGACCGTGCTCAAGCTCGGCGGCGAGGAGGTGAAGGTTCGCGTGCTGCACGCCGCGGTGGGCCAGATCACCGAGAGCGACATCGGACTAGCCAAGGCCTCGCACGCCGTGATCATCGGCTTCAACGTGCGCGCGACCGCGCAGGCGCGCGAGCTTTCGGCGCGCGAGGGAGTCGATATCCGCTACTACAGCATCATCTACGAGGTGGCGGACGATATCGAAAAGCTGGTGCGGGGGCGGATGGCGCCCAAGGAGCGCGAGAAGTTTCTCGGCTACGCCCAGATCCGCAAGGTCTTCGCGATCACCAAGGTGGGCAAGGTGGCGGGCTGCATGGTCACCGATGGCGTGGTCAAGCGCGGCGCCGGCGTGCGGCTGCTGCGCGACAACGTGGTCATCCACCAGGGCGAGCTTTCCCAGCTCAAGCGCTTCAAGGACGACGTGCGCGAGGTGGCGAAGGGCTACGAGTGCGGGCTGTCCTTTGCCGGCTTCCAGGATCTTCAGGAAGGCGACGTGGTCGAGTGCTACGAGACCGAGACGTTCGCGGCATGAAGCCGGCGCACCCCGGCGGCGGCCAGCGCCGGTTGCGGGTGGCCGAGGAGGTTCGCCACCTGCTCGCGGAGCTGTTCGCGCGCGGAGACTTCCGCGATCCCGAGCTTGCCGAGGCGCATCTCACCGTCAACGAGGTGCGCATGAGCCCCGACCTGCGCAACGCCACCGTCTTCTTCACCCGCCTCGGGCGCGACGACGGGGCGGCGCTGCTGCCGGTGCTCGACCGCGTCGGCCATCATCTGCGCGGCGAGGTGGCGCGGGCGCTGCATCTGCGGGTCGCGCCGGCGCTGCATTTCGTCGCCGACGAGGCCCCCGACCAGGCGGCGCGGATGGAGCGGCTGCTGCGCTCGCCCGAGGTCTCCCGCGATCTCGGCAACAAGCGATAGGTGCGCGTGGCCTGGGCCTCGTCTTTCCGCGCAGAGCATCCACCGGGACGGTAAGGCGCACGGCATGAAGAAGAAGCGGGGTCGCCGTCTGGACGGCTGGCTGATCATCGACAAACCCTCGGGCCTGACCAGCACCGACGTGGTCAACCGCGTCCGCCGCGCCTTCAACGCCGAGAAGGCGGGCCACGGCGGCACGCTCGATCCGCTGGCGACCGGCGTGCTGCCGATCGCCTTCGGCGCGGCGACCAAGACCGTGCCCTACGTGATGGACGGCACCAAGCTCTACCGCTTCACGCTGCGCTTCGGCGAAGCCCGCGACACCGATGATGCCGACGGCGCGGTGAGCGCGACCTCTCCCGCCCGACCGACCGATGCCGCGATCGAGGCCGCTCTGCCCGCCTTTCGCGGGGTCATCGAGCAGGTGCCGCCGGCCTTCTCGGCGGTGAAGGTGGCCGGCGAGCGGGCCTACGACATGGCGCGCGAGGGCAGGGCGGTGGTGCTCGCGCCCCGTCCCGCCCGGATCGATCGTTTCGAGCTGGTCGCCCGCCCCAGCGCCGAGGAGGCGGTCTTCGAGGTCGCCTCCGGCAAGGGGGTCTACATGCGCAGCCTGGCGCGCGACCTCGCGCTGGCGCTCGGGACGGTGGGCCATGTCGCCGCCCTGCGCCGCCTGCGGGTCGGCCCTTTCACCGAAGCGGAGGCGATCGGGCTGGACAAACTGCTCTCGGGGGTGGATACAGCGCCGGCTTCCCCGGACCTCCTGCTTCCGGTCGCGACCGCGCTGGCCGACATCCCGGCGCTGGCCCTGACCGAGGCGGAGGCCGCCGGCCTTCTGCATGGCCAGGCGTTGAGCCTGGTTGCGCTGATGGGCCGGATTCCACCAGCGGCCGATCCCGAGGGCGGGCTCGCCCGTGCCATGGCGGGGAGCCGCGTGATCGGGCTGTGCCGGCTCCAGGACGGCTGGCTCAAGCCCGAACGGCTGCTTTCGCCGCACGCGCCGGCCGCAACCCGAACCATGGAGATTTGAACGATGTCGATCACGCCGGAGCGCCGCAGCGCGCTCATCGCCGACTATGCCACCCAGGCGGCCGACACCGGCAGCCCCGAGGTCCAGGTGGCCCTGCTTTCCGAGCGCATCGGAAACCTCACCGAGCATCTCAAGACCCACGCCAAGGATTTTCATTCCCGGCGCGGGCTGCTCATGCTGGTCGGCCGCCGCCGGCGGCTGCTCGACTATCTCAAGGCCAAGGACGTGCGGCGCTATGAGACGTTGATCGGGCGGCTCAGCCTGCGCCGCTGACCGGGCGGATTTTCCGTCGCCCGCGCCCCGGCATGGTCCGGCGCGGGTGGCGGCCTGCCCCGCGCCATGGGGGTGCGGGGTGTGACGGCGGGGCGAGGCGCCCCGCACGCCGCGAAGGCGGCGGAACGACGGACGGAAGGCGCGTCTTCCCCTGCGCGGGAAGAGCGGCGTTTCCGGCGACGTGGTTCGCGGTGCTGCCCGCAGGGGGTGGTCCGCCGCCATGCCGCCCGAGGCGCCGCTCCCGCACCGGGACCGGCGCAATTCGCTTCCGCTGCCGGCCGCTGTCTTCGCCCGAACGCGAGGGAACCGCGAGGGATGTTCAATTATTTCCGCAAGGAGATCGACTGGGGCGGGCGCAAGCTCGTGCTCGAGACCGGCAAGATCGCCCGCCAGGCCGATGGCGCGGTGCTCGCCCGCTATGGCGACACCATCGTGCTGTGCACCGTGGTCGGCGCCCACAACGTCCGCGCCGGGCAGGATTTCTTTCCGCTCACCGTGAACTACCAGGAGAAGGCCTTCGCCGCCGGCAAGATCCCGGGCGGCTACTTCAAGCGCGAAGGCCGGCCCACCGAGCGCGAGACGCTGATCTCCCGCCTCATCGACCGGCCGATCCGCCCGCTGTTCCCCGAGGGCTTCCGCAACGAGGTCCAGGTCATCGCCACGGTGCTGAGCCATGATCTCGAGAACGACCCCGACATGGTCGCCCTGGTCGGCTGCTCGGCAGCGCTCACCCTTTCGGGCATTCCCTTCTTCGGCCCCATAGGCGGCGCGCGCGTCGCCTACGTCGACGGCGGCTACGTGCTCAACCCGACCGCGGCCGAGATGAAGGAGAGCGTGCTCGATCTCGTCGTCGCCGGCACCGCCGAAGGCGTGCTGATGGTCGAGAGCGAGGCGCGCGAGCTTGCCGAGGAGGTGATGCTGGGCGCCGTCACCTTCGGCCACCAGGGTTTCCAGCCGGTGATCCAGGCGATCATCGAGCTCGCCGAGGTCGCCGCGCGCGAGCCCTGGCCGCTCGCCGAGCCCGACCCGGCGCAGGCGGCGCTGCGCGCCCGGGTCGAGGAGCTGGCCCGCGGGCCGGTGTCCGGGGCCTATGCCGAGCGCGAAAAGCAGGCCCGCCACGCCCGCATCGACGCCGCCCGGGCCGCGGTGGTCGCAGCGCTGGCCGCCGAAGGGCACACCGCGGAGGCGATCGCGCCGCACTTCAAGGAGGTCGAGGCCAAGATCCTGCGCGATGCCGTGCTCGATACCGGCCTGCGCATCGACGGGCGCGACACCAGGACCATCCGCCCCATCGTCGCCGAAGTGGGCGTACTGCCGCGTGCCCATGGCAGCGCGCTGTTCACCCGCGGCGAGACCCAGGCGCTCTGTGTCGCGACCCTGGGCACCGGCCAGGACGAGCAGATGATCGACGCGCTGGACGGTGATTTCCGCCAGCACTTCATGCTGCACTACAATTTCCCGCCCTATTCGGTGGGCGAGACCGGGCGCATGAGCGGCCCCGGGCGGCGTGAGATCGGCCACGGCAAGCTCGCCTGGCGGGCGGTCCATCCCCTGCTTCCGGAGAAGGACAAGTTCCCCTACACGCTGCGGGTGGTGAGCGAGATCACCGAGAGCAACGGCTCCTCCTCGATGGCGACGGTGTGCGGCTCCTCGCTCGCCCTGATGGACGCCGGCGTGCCGCTCGCGCGGCCGGTGGCGGGCATCGCCATGGGGCTGATCAAGGAGGACCGCGGCTTCGCCGTGCTGTCCGACATTCTCGGCGACGAGGACCATCTCGGCGACATGGATTTCAAGGTCGCCGGCACCGAGCAGGGCGTCACCAGCCTGCAGATGGACATCAAGATCACCTCGATCACGCCCGAGATCATGCGCATCGCGCTCGAGCAGGCGCACGCGGGGCGGCTGCATATCCTCGGCGAGATGGCGCGTGCGATCACCGGCGCGCGCGACGACGTGGCGGCGACCGCGCCGCGCATCACCATCATCACCGTGCCCAAGGAGAAGATCCGCGAGGTGATCGGGACCGGGGGCAAGGTGATCCGCGAGATCGTCGAGCAGACCGGCACCAAGATCGACATCGAGGACGACGGCACGATCAAGATCGCGGCCACCGACCAGTCCCAGGCGCAGGCGGCGATCGACCGCATCCGCGGCATCGTGGCGGAGCCCGAGATCGGCGTGATCTACAACGGCAAGGTGGTCAAGACCGCCGAGTTCGGCGCCTTCGTCAATTTCCTCGGCTCGCGCGACGGTCTGGTCCACATCAGCGAACTCGCCTCGGGGCGGGTGGCGCGCACCACCGACATCGTGAACATGGGCGATGCCGTAAAGGTGAAGGTGCTCGGCTTCGACGAGCGCGGCAAGGTGAAGCTCTCGATGCGGGTGGTCGACCAGGCGA
>DAHWFB010000078.1 GCA_027326105.1 Acetobacteraceae bacterium | reverse complement strand
AGCGCGGGGTCGATCCTGAGCTTGGCCAGCGCGCGGCGCCACTTGGTTCCGCTTTCTTCGTCGAACACCAGCGCTTCGTCCGCGGGCGCGCAGAGCCAGGCGTTCTCCTGGATTTCACGGTCGAGCTGCCCCGGCCCCCACCCCGCATAACCCAGCGCCAGCAGCCCCGCGCGTGGCCCGGTGCCTTGCGCGAGCGCGCGCAGGATATCGAGGTTGGCGGTCAGCGCCACCTTGCCGTCCACCTTCAGACTATCCTCGCAGGTCCAATCCGCGGTGTGCAGCACCAGCCCGCGCCCGTGGTCCACCGGCCCGCCGACACAGATACGGATGCTGCGGGCCGGCGGCAGCGGCTCCACTTCGAGTTGGGCCAGCAGATCCTCGAAGCTCGGCTGCGCCACCGGCTGGTTCAGCACGATGCCCATCGCCCCGTCGGCGGTGTGGGCACAGAGGAAAATGACACTATGGGCGAAGCGCGGATCTCCCATCGCGGGCATCGCGATCAGCAAGCGCCCGGTCAGGAACTCTCCGCCGCCCTTTGCGGCTGCCGCCGGTTCATCCTGTCCCATCGCCGATCGTCCCATCGCCCCTAGAGTGGCCCCGCCGCCCGCCCGCCGCAAGCCGCCCGTGACACCGGCTCGCGGGCTTGCTACAGAGCGCTCCCAGCCCGACCGGAAGAAGCAAGATTCGGCGGGATGAAACCAGGGGACGCGGGCACGCATGACGATCAAGGTCGGGGACAGCATCCCGAAGATGAAGCTGATGACGCCGACACCCGAAGGCCCGCGCGAGATTTCCACCGAGGAGATCTTCAAGGGCCGCAAGGTGGTGATGTTCGCCGTCCCCGGCGCCTTCACCCCCACCTGCAGCATCAAGCATCTCCCCGGATTCCTTGAACAGGCCGAAGCGCTGCGCGCCAAGGGCGTCGATGCCATCGTCTGCCTCGCCGTCAACGATGTCTTCGTGCTCGACGCCTGGGCCAAGGAGCAGCGGGTCGGCACCGCCGTCACCATGCTCGCGGATGGCTCCGGCGCCTTCACCCGCGCCCTCGGGCTCGAGCTCGACCTGATCGCCCGCGGCCTCGGCGTGCGCGCCCAGCGCTTCGCCCTGATCGCGGAGGACGGGGTGGTGACCCATCTCGGCGTCGAGGAGCCGGGCGGGTTCGAGGTCAGCGCCGCCGAGGCAGTGCTGGCGAAGCTGTAGCTTCGCGCCTTCAGGGTTCTACGCAGCTAGCCAGCCACCATCCACCGGGATGACCGTGCCGCTGATGAAGCCCGCCCGGTCGGAGGCGAGGAAGGCAGCGAGCGCGGCGGTATCCTCCGCCCGCGCCAGCCGCCCGAGCGGCACCCTGCGGGCGATCGCCGCGGCCCTCCGCACGCCGAGATGTGCCGCCGTCATCGCCGTCGGCGTGATCCCCGGGGCGATGGCATTGACGGTGATGCCGGCCGGGCCGAGTTCGCGGGCGAGCCCCAGGGTCAGCGCCACCACCCCCGCCTTGCTGGCCCCGTAGAGCACGTTGCCGACCGCGCCGCCGCCGCGGAAGGCCGCGACCGAGGCGATGTTGACGATCCGCCCCCGCCGGCGGGCGCCGAGATGGGGGATCGCCGCCTGGCAGCACACCACCACGCCGGTCAGGTTGACCCCTTCGATCCGCCGCCATTGTGCGAGATCGGCCTCGGCGAAGCCCCCGCTGCCGAGCACCCCCGCGCTGTTGACCAGCACGTCGAGCCCGCCTTCCGCTTGCGCTACGCGCGCCAATGCCGCCGCCACCGCGGCGGGTTCGCGGACATCGGCGTGGACCATCCCGGCCATTCCTGCGGGCAGCTCCGCCGGCTCGGCAACGTCGAGCAGGTAGACCCGCGCTCCCTCCGCGATCAGTGCCGCCGCGATCGCCCGCCCGATCCCGGAAGCGCCGCCGGTGACCACCGCCACCCGTTCAGCGAGGCCGAGATCCATCTTCTCCCCGCTTGTTTCCTACTGTCCCCCGTTCGGTAAAATGGAACGAGCGGATGTCCGGCCGGCGCGCGATCTCGCGCACCAAGGTCGCGAGCGGCGTCGCCGCCAGCGGGTGGCGGAGATCGATCGGCCCCGCCGCCTTCAGTGCCCGCACCTCAGCCTCGGCATAGAAGGCAGCGAGCAGGAGATCGTCTTCGCTCGCGAAGGGCCCGCGCTCGGCGCGCAGCCGCGGCAGTCCCGGCGCCAGCAGATCCCCCGGCCGCGCCCGCACCGGCTCGCCACCCCGGGTGATGCGGTCGGCGACCGCGGGGTCGAGCGCACCGGCGATCTCCCCGTAGCGGCCGAGCGCATAGGCGCGGACCTCGTCGGGCACCGTCGCGTAGCGCTCGGCGCCAAGCACGTTCAGCACCGCCTGGGTCATCACGAACTGCGCAAAGGGGCTGACGATGATCGGATAGCCGAGCTCCGCGCGCACCCGCGCCGCCTCCTCGAGGATCTCGGGCAGCCGCGCGGCGAGCCCGAGTCCTGCGAGCTGGGCGCGCAGGTTGGAGATCATGCCGCCGGGCATCTGGTGCTCGTAGTGGAAGGCGTCGAATGGGGCGATGGCACCGAGCGGCCTGCCTTCGGTGCGGGCGAGGTAGCGCAGCCGCTCCGCCGCCTCGGCGACGGGGGCGAGATCGATCCCCGTCGCGAATCCGCGCCGTGCCAGGTTGGCTGCCATCCGCTCGGTCGCAGGATGGGAGGCTCCCTCGGCGAGCGGGGAGGTCGCGGTGTGGATCAGATCGACCCCGAGTTCGGCGGCGCGCAGCGCGTTGGCCGGGGCGAGCCCGGTCAGGCAATGGCTGTGCAGATGCAGCGGCAGCGCCCCGCAGGCGGCGCGGACGCGGGGGATCAGCGTCGCGATCCGTTCCGGCGTCAGCAGCCCGCTTGGGTCCTTGAGATAGACCCCGTCCACCCCGAGTGCGACCAGTTCGCGGATCTTGCGCTCGTAATAGTCGTCCGTATGCACCGGGCTCAGCGAATAGACCACGCCGCCCACCACCGTGAGGCCCGCGCGCTTCGAGGCCGCCACCGGCACCGCGAGATTGCGCATGTCGTTGAGCGCGTCATAGGGAGTGGCGATGCGGCAGCCGTTGGCGGCGATCCGCTGCGCGGTCAATGCCACCACATCGTCGGGGAAGAAGGCGAAGGTGAAAAGCGATTGCCCCCGCGTCATCACCATCAGCGGGGTCTCGCGCACCCAGCCGGAGACGATGCGCATCCGCTCCCACGGGTCCTCACGCAGGAAGCGCACGCAGACATCGAATACCGCGCCGCCGACGAGATCGATGGCGGCGAACCCGGCGCGGTCGAGCAGGGGGGCGATGGTCGCCATCATCGCGGTCGTCATCCGCGTCGCCCACAGGCACTGGTGGGCGTCGCGCAGGGTGACGTCCACCAGCCCGACCCGACGCGGGGCACCCGCCTGGTCCACGCCCGCCTCCCGTCGCCCGTTTCCACCCGCAGCCCGCACCGCAGGGCCGCCACTGGGCGCCAGCAAGCCGAACCCAGCCGCAGTTTGCAAGGAGTTTCGTATTGAAAAACGAAAGCGCATGTGGTTGCTTCGCAGCCAGGCACGCTCTCGGAGCACAAATGCCATGACCACCGCCAGACACACCCCGGCCCGGCGCAAGACCGGGGTCCCCACGCTCAAGGTTTTCGGCGTGCTCGAGGCGGTGGTGCTCGCCGACCGCGCCCCCACCACGGCCGATCTCGCCGCCCGCCTGAACATTCCCATCCCCACCATGCACCGCATCGTCGCCATGCTGGTTGGCGAGGGGATGCTCCGCCGCGAACCCGGCACCCGCCGCCTCGGCCCCGGCCACCGCCTGCTCGGCTTCGGGCTGCGCACGCTCGAAGCCGCCGTCCGCTGGGCCCCCGGCCGCGCCCTGCTCGAGGCGGCCTCCGCCCGGGTCGGGGAAACCGTCAACCTCGGCGCGCTCGACGGCGCGGCCGTCGTCTATCTCGACCGTGTCGAGGCGTCCTGGCCGCTCGGCCTGCGCTTCGAGAGCGGCTCGCGGGTGCCGCTCCACTGCACCGCCATGGGCAAGCTCCTGCTCGCCCATATGCCGCTGGCTCCGCGCGAGGCGATGACCGGAGCGCTCACCCTCACCCGCTACACCCCGGCGACCATCACCTCCGCGTTGCGTCTGCGCCGCGAGCTCGACCACATCGTCGAGCAGGGTTTCTCCATCGACGACCAGGAGTTCCTTGCCGGCGTGGTCTGCCTCGCTTCGCCGATTCGCGACGGCTCGGGGGCGGTGCGCGCCGCCATTGCCATCTCCGCCCCAGCGGTGCGCCTCGGGGCGAGCGAGATCACGCGCCACATCCCGGTGTTGCAGAAGGCCGCCGAGCGGCTGGGGGAGGCGCTGTTCCCGGCCGCGCCGGAGGCCGGCGCAGTGCCGTCGCCGCGGGTCCGTCATGCCGAGCTATGAGGAAATCGCCGAGATCGTCCGCGTCATCGACGCCAGCGCCTGCGAGGAGCTGATCCTCGAGACCGCGGACCTCCGCCTCGTCGTTCGCCGCCATGCCGCCGCACGGGCGGAATCTCTCCCGGTATCCGCCATACCGGCAACGCCCGCGACCGTGGCAGTAGCGCCCGCGGCGGCTCCCGCCGCTGCGCCCGGCGCCATCCCGGCGGGTGCGGTCGCGGTGCACTCGCCCATGGTCGGCACTTTCTATCGCGCTCCCGCCCCCGGCGATCCGCCGTTCGTCGAGGTCGGCAGCCGCGTCGTTCCCGGCGACAAGCTTTGCATCCTCGAGGTGATGAAGCTCTTCACCACGATCAGCGCCGAAATCGTGGGCCGCGTTCTCGCTATTCCATTGGCTGACGGCGCTCCGGTCCAATACGGACAGACCCTCTTCCTCATCGAACCCGCCTGATCCGGTCCGCCCGCCTGCCCGCGCCGCCCACGACAAGAACACCGCAGGAAACCCCCAGGAGACCGCCAATGCCCGCCGCCCCGTCCGAGCGCCACCTCGCCGCTCTCCGCGACGAAAACCTGCTCGCCCGCCTCGATCGCGCCCCGATGACGCGGACGGTGTGGGGCATCGTCGGCCTGCTCATGCTCGCCTGGTTGGTCGAGGCCTTCGACATCGGCATCATCGGTCCCGCCCTGCCCATGCTCAGGAAGGCGTGGCACCTGTCGCCGGCGGACATGGGCCTTTTGGGCAGTTCCGGCACGCTCGGCATCGTCTTCGGCCTCTTGCCCGCCGGACGGCTCGCCGACCTCTACGGCCGCAAGCGCATCCTCGCGCTCGGCGTCGCCTTCTTCGCGGTGTTCACCATGGCGAGCATGCTCGCCACCACTGTCACCCAACTCGCGATCATGCGCTTTCTCGCCGGCTTCGGCGAAGGAGGTGTCTTCCCGGTCCCCTATCTGCTGATCTCGGAGTTCGTGAACAAGAAGCGCCGCGGCGAGGCGGTGGGCTGGGCCAATTTCGTGCTCACCGGCTCCTACATGATCCCGACGCTGACGGCGATCGCGGTGGTGCGCAACTTCCCGCCCGAGACCGGCTGGCGTGCGCTGTTCCTGCTCGGCGGCCTGCCGCTGGTGCTGGTGCCGATCATCGCCCGCTACCTGCCCGAATCGCCCCGCTTCCTGCTCAAGCGCGGCCGCTTCGCGGAAGTGCGCGCCGTGGTCGAGCGCATCGAGAACGAGGCCGGCCTGCCCCACGACCCCAACCTCACCAACCGGGCTGCGCTCGAAGTGCTGGAGGCGACCGCCGAACGCCGCGCCGGCATCGCGACCCTGTTCGAGCCGGTCTATCTCAAGCGCGCTTTCGTGGCCTATTGCGCGCTCGGCGCACCGTTCGTGATCTTCTACCTGATGACCATCTATGGCGTGACGATCTTCCACCAGATGGGCGCCACGCCGACCAATTCCCTGCTCTACATTGCCGGGCTCCAGTTCGTCTCCGGCTTCGGCACGCTCGCCGGCGCGACCATCGGCGACCGGATCGGCCGCCGTCCCACCCACATCGCCTTCATGCTGATCACCGCCGTCTGCCTCGCCCTGCTCGGCCAGCAACTGGCCACGCCGATGCTGGTCATCGCAGCCCTGCTCGCCTGGTTCCTCGGACTCGGCGGCTTCGCGGTGCCCAAGCTCTACATGGCGGAACAATTCCCCACCCGCCTGCGCGGGACGGGAGCTGCCACCGGCGAGGTGATCACCCGCTTCCTGCTCGGGGTGGTGATGATCCGCTACATCCCCGGGCTGCTCGCTACCTACAAGCCCGCGACCCTGTTCCTCATCCTCGCCGCGCTGATGGCGCTGCTGGTGATGCCGCTTTTGTTCCTCGGCAATGAGACCGCGGGCCGCAGTGTGGAGGAGACCGGTACCGACCTCGCCGCCCTCCAACACGAACTGCACAGCGAACGCGCGGGCACCACCGACTGAAGCCTCCTGCGGTCCGGTTCGGGGCGGAGCCGAGGCTTCCCCCGCCTCTGGGTTGTGCTGCTACACAGCGGGTCCTCACCCGAGAGTGTCCGTTGACCGTCCCCGATCCGCTCGCTCCCCTGTTCGCGCCGCTGTCACGCCTGCCCGGCATCGGCGCCGCCACCTCCGCCCGTCTTGCCCGCGTGGCGGAAGGCGAGCGGCTGCGTGATCTGCTGTTCACCCTCCCGCTCGCGTACACCGACCGCAGCCTCCGCCCCTCGCTCCACGCGCTGCTCACGGGCGCAGTTCCTCCCGGCGCCGTCGCGACGGTAACCGTGGAGGTGGTGCGCCAGGAGGCGCCCGCGGGCCCGCGCCAGCCCTGGCGTGTCCTGGTGACCGACGGCACCGGCTTCGCCGAAATCGTCCTCTTCCATCCCGCTCGCCTCGCTGCCATGCCGCCGCGCGCCCGCCTTCTGGTCTCCGGCCGGGTGGAACTCTTCGACGGCAGACTGCGGTTTCCCCACCCCGACCATGTCGTCCCCGCCGACCGTCCTGCCGCCATACCGCCCATCGAGCCGCAATGGCCGCTGACCGCGGGCCTCTGGCCGCGCCAGGTCGCCCGCGCCATGCAGGGCGCGCTCGCCGCCGTTCCCGCCCTTCCGGAATGGCATGACCCCACGCTGCTGCGCCGCCGTGCCTGGCCCGGCTTCGCCGGGGCGCTCCGCCTGGTGCAGGCGCCGGACGAAATCCCGCCCCCCACCGCCCGCGAGCGCCTCGCCTATGACGAACTTCTCGCCTCCCAGCTCGCCTTCGCGCTGCTCCGCCGGCGCAAGCGCCCAGGCCGCGTGCTGGCTGGCGATGGACGCTTGCGCGACGCGGCGCTCGCCACCTTCGGCCACCCGCTGCACTCCGACCAGGCCCGCGTGCTCGCCGAGATCGACGCCGACTTCGCCTCCGGGCGGCGGATGATGCGCCTGTTGCAGGGCGACGTCGGTGCCGGCAAGACGCTGGTCGCCCTGCTCGCCATGCTGCGCGCCGCGGAGGCGGGGTCGCAGGCGGCGCTGATGGTGCCGACCGAGCTGCTCGCCCGCCAGCACCACCGCACCCTCGCCCGCCTCGCACCGGTCCCCGTCGCGCTGCTCACCGGCACGCTCGCCGCCGCCGAAGCCCGCGCCGCCCGTGCCGGCCTCGCCGATGGGTCCATTCCGCTCGCGGTCGGCACCCACGCCCTGTTCCAGAAGTCCGTGGCCTTCCACGATCTCGCGCTCGCGGTGATCGACGAGCAGCACCGGTTCGGGGTCAACCAGCGGCTTTCCCTCCGCGCCAAGGGCCGTGCGACCCACGTACTCGCGATGACCGCGACCCCGATCCCGCGCACCCTCCTGCTCGCCGAATGGGGAGAGATGGAGGTGAGCCGCCTCATCCGCCCACCCGGCCGGCGCGGCGAGGTGCGCACCACGCTGCATGCGGCGGCGACGCTGCCCGCCGTGATCGAGGGGGTGGCGCGGATGCTCGCCCGCGGGGCCTCGATCTTCTGGGTCTGCCCGCAGGTGGCCGAAAGCGAGGCGGGGGACATCGCCGCCGCCGAAGCGCGTTTCGCCATCCTTTCCGCCCGGTTCGGCGCCGCGGTCGGGCTCGCCCACGGGCGGATGGACCCCGCCGCGCGCGAGGCGGCGCTCGCCGCCTTCGCCGCCTCGCCCGGCCGCCTGCTCGTCGCCACCACCGTGATCGAGGTCGGGATCGACATCGCGGCGGCATCGGTGATGGTCATCGACCACGCCGAGCGCTTCGGCCTGGCCCAGATCCACCAGCTCCGCGGCCGGGTCGGGCGCGCCGGCCAGCCCGGATTCTGCCTGCTGCTGCACGAGGATGTCCCCACCGCTGCTGCCCGCGAACGGCTTGTCCTGCTGCGCGACTGCGACGACGGCTTCGCCATCGCGGATGCGGACTTCCGCCTGCGCGGCGGCGGCGAACTGCTCGGCACCCGCCAGTCCGGCACACCCGGCTGGCGCCTCGCCGACCCCGGCCGCGACGAGGGCCTGCTCTTCATGGCGAACCAGGACGCCGCCCTGATCGCCGAGAAGGACCCTGCCCTCGCCTCCCCGCGCGGGGAGGCGCTGCGCCTGCTGCTGCGCCTCTTCGAGCGCCGCGCCGCGGCGACGAGTCTCGCCGCCGGGTAGAGAGGCACGATCGCGTGCGCCGGGTTACGTTTTCGTCACCCTTGCCCGGCCCGGCTTGCCCATTCGGCGCGGGCGAAGTAGGGGCAGGCGCATGGAGATGCGCCGGCCGACGAAGAGGGCAGAGCAGGCCAGGGGCTTCGCCCCTGCACCCCAATCTATTGCAATGATTGGGAGCCCGGGGCCTCAGGCCCCGGCCTTCGGTCCACTTTTTGCCTGTTTTTGGCGCCCCTGATGGCGCCCCTCCTCGAAATCGACGGCCTCACCCGCCGCTTTGGCGCCTTCACCGCGGTGGATGGCGTCAGCTTCCGGGTCGAGCGCGGCGAGGTGGTGGGCTTCCTCGGCCCCAACGGCGCCGGCAAATCCACCACCATGCGCATGATCGCGGGGTTTCTCGAGCCCAGCGCCGGACGTGCACGCATCCTCGGCCATGACGTGGTGGCGGACGGGCTGCGCGCCCGCCGCGCGCTCGGCTTCCTGCCCGAAGGCGCGCCCGTCTACCCCGACATGACGGTGACCGGCTTCCTCCGCTTCACCGCCCGCATCCGCGGCTGGCGTGGCGCCGAAGCGGGCGAGCGGGTGGAGCGCGCGGTCGCGCTCGCCAGCCTCGATCCGGTCCGCGAACAGCCGATCGACACGCTGTCCAAGGGCTACAAGCGCCGCGTCGGCCTCGCCCAGGCGCTCCTGCACGATCCGCCAGTGCTGGTGCTCGACGAACCGACCGACGGGCTCGATCCCAACCAGAAGCACGAGGTGCGCACGCTGATCCGCCGCATGGCGCCGGCCAAGGCGATCGTCATCAGCACTCACCTGCTCGACGAGGTGGAGGCGATCTGCACCCGCGCCATCCTCATCGCGGGCGGGCGCGTCATCGCTGACGAGACGCCGGCCGAACTCGCCCGCCGCCACCCCTCGGGCAGGCTCGAGGAGGTCTTCCGCGCGCTCACCACCGAACCCGCCGCGGAGGCAGCGTGATCCGCCGCACGCTGGTCATCGCCGGGCGCGAACTCGCCGGCTATTTCGCGACCCCCGTGGCGGTGGTCTTCATCGTCATTTTCCTGGCCCTGCAAGGCACTCTCACCTTCACCCTGGGCGGCTTCTTCGCCCGCGGCCAGGCCGATCTCGTGCCCTTCTTCAACTTCCTGCCCTGGGTGTTCCTGCTGCTCATCCCGGCGTTGACCATGCGGTTGTGGGCGGAGGAGCGCCGGCTCGGCACCATCGAGCTTCTGCTCACCCTGCCGGTGCGCGTGGGCGAGGCGGTGGTGGGCAAATTCCTCGCCGCCTGGGCGTTTTCCGCCATCGCGCTCGCCCTCACCTTTCCCTTCGTGCTCACCGTCAACCTGCTCGGCCATCCCGACAATGGCATGATCGCGGCGGGCTATCTCGGCGGCCTGCTGGTCGCTGGCGCCGATCTCGCGGTCGGGGCGGCGATGTCCGCGCTCACCCGCAACCAGGTGATCGGCTTCGTTCTCGGCGTCGCGCTCACCTTCCTGTTCGCCGTCTCCGCGACCCCGGTGGTGAGCGACTTCCTCTCCGCCAGCGCGCCAATGCTCGCCGCGTTCGCCCGCGGCCTCAGCGTCACCGCGCGCTTCCAGAGTTTCGTCCGCGGGGTCATCGGGCTGCCCGATCTCGTCTTCTTCGCGACCTTCACTCTCTTCTTCCTGCTGCTCAATACGGTGATCGTCGTGCACCGGAAAGCGGGCTGAACATGCGCCGCTCCCGCATCTGGTTCTCGCTCCTCGGTCTGCTCGGCGCGGCGGGGATCGCGCTCGGGCTCAACATGCTGGCCGAGGCGCGGCTCGGTGCGCGGCAGATCGATCTCACGGCGGGCCATCTCTACACCCTCTCGCCGGGCACGCGGACGGTGCTGCGCGACCTCCGCCAGCCGGTCACCCTCAGCCTCTACTACTCCCCCGCGCTCGGCCTGCGCGCGCCGGCCTATGGCGTCTATGCCGCCCACGTGCGCCAGATGCTGCGCCGCTATGCCGCGCTGTCGCACGGGCGCGTCACCGTCCGCTTCTTCGACCCGCGCCCCTTCTCCCGCGTCGAGGACCGCGCCATCGCCGACGGGCTTTCCGGCGTACCCATCGACCAGGCCGGCACGCGGGTCTATTTCGGCCTCGTCGCGACCAACCTGCTCGACCAGCGCAAGACCATCCCCTTCCTCGATCCGGCGCGCGAACCCTTCCTCGAATACGACCTCACCCTGCTGATCGACCAGGTCTCCGGCCACCACCGTCCGGTGGTGGGGGTGATGAGTTCGCTGCCTCTGGCGGGAGATTTCCGTGCCCTGATGATGGCGCACGGGCAGGGCAACGTCGGCAGACCGTGGCTGATCTGGCGTGAGCTTTCGCGCAATTTCGCGACCCGGCTGATCCCCGCGACGGCGCAGGAAATTCCCCGCGCGGTGCGGGTGCTGCTGCTGGTGCAGCCGCAGAATCTCTCGCTCGCGACGAAATACGCGATCGACCAGTTCGTGATGCGCGGCGGGCGGTTGATGCTGCTCGTCGACCCGCGCAGCGAGGCCCAGGTCCGCATTCGGGGCCCCAACGGACAACCCGCGGCCGTCACCGGCTCGAACCTCACGCCCCTGCTCGCCGATTGGGGCGTGTCCTACGACCCCGCGAAGGTGCTCGCCCAGGTCTCCGGCGCGCTGCGGGTCGCCTCGCCCAACCCCGCCGACCCGATGGCCGGCGTGCCCTACATCCCCTGGTTCACGATCCGCAAGGGGATCGACCGTGCCGACCCCGCGCTCGCCGGCATCGGGCAGGTCACGGTCGCCTCGAGCGGCTTTCTCGCCCCGAAGAAGGGCGCCGCCATCCGCTTCACGCCCCTGCTTTCGAGCAGCCCGCAGTCGGAGGTGCTGCCGCTTTCGGCGGTCTCCGCCGCGCCGGATCCCGCCCGGCTGCTGGCGCGGTTCACCCCCTCCGGCAAGCCGAGGGTGATCGCCGCGCGCATCCACGGCATCCTCCATTCGGCCTTCCCCGGTCCGGTGTCTCCGCCCAAGGGCCAGACCCGTCCCGCCCATTTCCCCCCCTATATCGCCCAGACCGCCAAACCCGCCGATCTCGTGGTCCTCGCCGATTCCGACGTGCTCGACAACGCGGTGTTGCGTCTGCCGCAGAGCGAGAACGCGGCCTTCGTGCTCAATCTCGTGGGCAGCCTGGCCGGCGGCGATCCACTGCTTTCGCTGCGCGCGCGCGGCGTCGTCTCGCGGCCTTTCAGCGTGGTCGCGCGCATGCGCCGCACCGCGGAGGAGAAGTTCCGGCGCACCGAACTCGCCCTCCAATCCCACCTCAAGGCGACCGAGGCGAAGCTCGCCGCCCTGCGCACCGGCAACCCCAAGGCCGGGGCGGACGCAGCGCTGCTCACCCCTGCCCAGGCCGCCGCCATCGCCGGGCTGCGGCGCGACGTGATCGCCACCCACCGCAGGCTCCGCCGCGTGCAATACGATCTCAACCGCCGCATCGCCCGCCTGGAGATGCTGGTGCGGCTGGCCGACATCGTGGCCGTCCCCGCCGCGCTCACGCTGATCGCGCTGCTCATCGCGCTGCTGCGCCGCACCCGCCGCAACGCCGCCCGGCGCAACCGCCCGGCGCGGGCATAGGGAGGGCGCATGCGACCCGCGAGCGCGATCCTGCTCTTTCTTCTCGGCCTCGCCTCCGTTGGCGCCGGATGGTACTGGGGTCTCGCCCGCGAGCCGCAGGTGGCGAGCCGGCTGGCGCACGCGCGCCCGGCCTTCCCCGGGCTCGCTGCCCGGCTCGGCGCGGCGCGGCAGGTGGAGATCGTCGCCAACGGCAAGGTTCTGCGCCTCGGCCGCCGGGGCAAGGTCTGGGGCCTCACCGATCGCGGCGACTACCCGATCCGCCCCGCCGCCCTGCACGCGCTCTTCGCCGGGCTGGCCGGGCTGCGCCTGCGCGCCCCGCTCACCGCCGATCCCCACCTGCTCCCCCGCCTCGGGCTCGCGGCGCCGGGAGATGCCAAGGGTCCGGGCACGCGGGTGTTGCTGCGCGACCGGGCCGGCCAGGTGCTCGCCGCGCTGCTCCTCGGCCGCAGCCGCACCCCGTCGGGCGGCAACCTGCCCGCCACGATCTTCGTCCGTTTTCCCGGCCAGCCGCAGGCGTGGCTCGCGGAGGGCGCGGTTCCCGCCGCGGCCAAGCCCGCCGCCTGGCTCGACCGCACGCTCTTCACCATTCCGCCGCCGGCGATCGCCAAGGTGGAGATCGCGCGCGGTGGAGATCTGCTGCAATTCGCCCGCGCCGGCAAGAAAGGGCTCGCGATGCTCGCGCCCGCCGACCATCCCGCCCTCGACCCGGGGCGGGTACGCAACATCGCGACCGCGCTGCAGGAGGTGACGTTCTCGGACGTGCTCCCCGCCGCGCAGGCGCCGGGCAAGCTGGTCGGCACCGCCGTCTTCACCACCACGAAGGGGCTTGCCGTCACCGCCCGCGTCCGCCGCGCCGGCGCCTTTCTCTGGGTCGGGTTCGCAGCCGCCGGCACCGGGGCCAAAGCGCTCGAAGCGCGGCTCAAGGGCTGGGTCTTCCGCCTCGGCGCCTGGCGGGAGGTCGAACTGGTTCCCTCTCTCGCGCAACTCCGCTCGATCAAGGTCGCCACACCCCCACCCGCGCCATCGCCCGCCGCACCATCGCCACCTGCCACCCCGCCGGCGCCCGCGGCGCCGTGAGCGGGCGCGAATACCCTGCCCGCCCACTGGTCGGCATCGGCATCGTGGTGCTGCGTCCCGGCGCGGTGTTGCTCGGGCGGCGTGCCCACCCCCCGGCGGAGGGGCTCTGGAGCCTTCCCGGCGGCGGCCAGAAGCTCGGCGAAACCGCCGAGCAGGCCGCCCGACGCGAACTCGCCGAGGAAACCGGCCTCACGGTCGGCCGGCTGCGGCTCGCCGGCCACGCGGACTCGATCCACACCGACACGGCGGGCACGATCCGCTTCCACTATACCATTCTCGACTTCGCGGCCCTCTGGCGCGGCGAGCCCCCGCGCGCCGGGGCCGACCTCGCCGAACTCGCCTGGGCCGACCTCGATCGCCTCGCCGATTTTGCTCTCTGGAGCGAGGCGGTGCGGGTGGTCGGCCAGGCGCGGGAAATCTTCGGGCTGTAGGGCATCGTCTTGCGGCCCCGGCCGGCGCGGCGGCCGGCGGGGCGGGAATCGGCCTCGCCGAGATTGATTGTCCGCCCGCGAGCCTCTAGCTCTCTCCCATGTCCGCGACGCTCCGTCTCGCCCTCGCCCAACTCAATCCGCACGAGGGCGAAATCCACGCCAACCTCGCCCGCATCCGCGCCGCCCGCGCCGAGGCCGCCCGTCTCGGTGCCGATCTCCTGGTCACGCCGGAGTTCTCCATCGCCGGCTATCCGCCCGAGGATCTCGTCCTCAAGCCCGCCTTCGCGGAGGCCTGCGCCGCCGCCATCGCCGAACTCGCCGCCGACACCGCCGACGGCGGGCCGGGTCTCGTGGTCGGCGGGCCCTGGGTCGAGGGCGGGAAGCGCTACAATGCCGCCTTCCTGCTCGATGCGGGGTCCATCCTCGCCCGCCGCGCCAAGCACGAACTGCCCAACTACGGCGTCTTCGACGACAAGCGCGTCTTCACCCCCGGCCCTGCACCCGGCCCGGTCTCCTTCCGCGGCCATCGGCTGGGGCTGATGATCTGCGAGGACTGGTGGTTCCCCGACGTGCCCGAGACGCTGGCCGAAAGTGGCGCCGAGCTGCTGCTCTCCATCAACGGCTCACCCTTCGAGGCCGGCAAGCAGGGCCACCGCGTCGCCCTCGCCGCCCATCGGGTGGCGGAGACCGGCCTGCCTTTCGTGTTCTGCGCCCAGGTCGGCGGCCAGGACGAGCTGGTCTTCGACGGCGGCTCCTTCGTCCTCAACGCCGACCGCTCGCTCGCCCTGCAGATGCCCTGGTTCGCGGAAGCGCTCGCGCTCACCGAGTGGCGCCGCGACGGCGAGGACCGTCTCTCCTGCATCCCCTCCGCCCTGCCGCCCGAACCCGCCGAGCACGAGCTGGTCTATCGCTCGATGATGACCGGGCTCGCCGACTATGTGGACAAGAACCGCTTCCCCGGCGTCCTGCTCGGGCTTTCGGGCGGCATCGACAGCGCGCTTTCGGCCGCCGTCGCGGTCGATGCACTCGGGGCGGCCCGCGTCCGCGCGGTGATGCTGCCGAGCCCCTACACCAGCCTGGAAAGCCTCGAGGACGCGGCCGCCTGCGCCCGCCTGCTCGGCATCCGCTATGAAATCATCCCCATCGGCGGCGCGATGGCGGCCTTCGGCGAAGCCCTCGCCCCGGTGTTCGACGGGCACGCGGCGGACACCACCGAGGAGAACATCCAGTCCCGCGCGCGCGGGCTCATTCTGATGGCGCTTTCCAACAAGTTCGGCGACATGGTGCTCACCACCGGCAACAAGAGCGAGATGTCGGTCGGCTACGCGACGCTCTACGGCGACATGTGCGGCGGCTATTCGGTGCTCAAGGACGTCTACAAGACCGCGGTCTTCGCGCTCGCGCACTGGCGCAACCAGAACCTGCCCGCCGCCGCCCGCGGACCCTCCGGCCGCGTCATGCCCGAGCGGGTGCTGACCAAGCCGCCCTCGGCCGAGCTCAAGCCCAACCAGACCGACCAGGACACGCTGCCACCCTACGAGGTGCTCGATGGCATCCTCGAAGGTCTCGTCGAGGGCGAGAAATCGGTCGACGCGCTGGTCGCCGCCGGCTTCGAGCGCGCCACCATCCTGCGTGTCTGGCGCATGCTCGACCGCGCCGAATACAAGCGCCGGCAGGCCCCGCCGGGGGTCAAGATCACCGCCCGCGCCTTCGGCCGCGACCGCCGCTACCCGATCACCAACGGCTTCACCGGCCTGATCGCGTGAGCACCCTCCGTTTCGCCCCCAGCCCGACCGGGTACCTCCACGTCGGCAACGCCCGCATCGCCCTGCTCAACTGGCTGTTCGCCCGCCATTCCGGGGCCCGCTTCCTGCTGCGTCTCGACGACACCGACGCGACCCGCACCCGCCCGGAATACGCCGCGGCGATCGCCCCCGACCTCGCCTGGCTCGGCCTCGACTGGGACGGTTTTCTCCGCCAGTCCGACCGTCTGGCCGCCTACGAGGCCGCCGCCGCACGGCTGCGGCAGGCGGGCCGTCTCTATCCCGCCTGGGAAACAGCCGAGGAACTCGAGGCCAAGCGCCGTGCCGCGCTCAAGCGTGGCCGCCCGCCGGTCTATGATCGCGCCGCCCTCGCCCCCGGCGCCAGCGAACGCGGTCGGGCGAGCGGGAACCCGCCGCATTGGCGCTTCCGGCTGTCCGAGGGTGCGGCCTCCTGGCATGACCTGGTGCTCGGCTCCCGCCGCATCCCGCTCGGCAGCCTCTCCGACCCGGTGGTCCTGCGCGCCGACGGCACGCCGCTCTATCTCTTCACCTCGGTGGTGGACGATCTCGCCGAAGCCGTCACCACCATCCTGCGCGGCGAGGATCACGTCAGCAACACCGCGATCCAGCGCGACATGGCCGCCGCCCTCGGCGCCGACCCGGACACCATCCGCTACGCCCACCTCCCGCTGCTGCACGATGCCGAGGGGGCGAAGCTCTCCAAGCGCGTCGGCGCGCTCAGCCTGCGCGCGCTCAAGCGCGAAGGGTTCGAGCCGGGCGCGGTCGCCGCCTATCTCGCGAGCCTCGGCGCCGGCCACGAGCCCACGCCGCTGCCCTTGCCGGAACTCGCCGCCGGCTTCGACCTCGCCCGGTTCTCCCGCTCGCCCGCCCGCTTCGATCCCGCACAGTTGCTGGCGCTGAACCGCCGGCTCCTGCACGGGCTGGGGTTCGAGGCCGTCTCCGAGCGCCTGCCGCCCGGCGCCGACGCGCAATTCTGGAACCTCGTCCGCGCCAATCTCGATCTGGTGCCCGAGGCGCGGGAATGGTGGGAGATCCTGCACGGCGACCTCGATCCCCCGGCGCCGAACCCTGCGGACGAAGCGTTCCTCACCCAGGCCGCCGCCCTGCTGCCGCCTGCGCCGTGGGGCGAAGAGACCCCGCACAGCTGGATCGAGGCGCTGCGCGCCACCTCGGGCCGCAAGGGCCGCAGCCTCTACGGCCCACTCCGCCGCGCGCTGACCGGCCACGAGCACGGGCCGGAACTCGTCCCTCTGCTCGCCCGCCTCGGACCCGAGCGCATCAGCCGCCGCCTCGGCGCGGCCGCGGCGCGAAGCAGGCCCTGAAGCCGGGCGGAATTCGGCTCGCTCACTCGATCCGCGCCACCCGCAGCGTGTTGGTGGTGCCGGAGACGCCGAGCGGAACCCCGGCGGTGATGACGATCTCCTGACCCGCTTCCGCGAACCCCTCCGCCTTGGCGATGCCGACCGCGATCTCGTTGGTCTCGGCGAGGCTCGACATTTCCGCCACCTCCACCGCGTGCACCCCCCAGACGATGGCGAGCCGGTTGGCGGTGGCAGCGGAGGTGGTCAGGCCGATCACCGGGCAGTCGGGGCGCTCGCGGGCGACGCGCAGCGCGGTCGAGCCGGTCGCGGTGAAGGCGAGAATGGCGCGCGCACCCACCACGTGGGCGACCTGGCGGGCGGCGGCGGCGATCGCGTCGGCCGAGGAAGGCTCGGGCGCGGGGCGGGAGGCGTCGATGATCGCGCGCCAGCCGGGATCGCGCTCCACCCGGGCGATGATGCGGTCCATGATGTTGACCGCCTCGAACGGATACTGGCCGGCCGCGGTCTCGGCCGAGAGCATCACCGCGTCCGCCCCGTCGAAGACGGCGGTGGCGACGTCGGAGGCCTCGGCGCGGGTAGGCGCGGGGGCGGAGATCATGCTCTCCAGCATCTGGGTCGCGACCACCACCGGCTTGCCCGCCTGGCGGGCAGTGCGCACGATGCGCTTCTGGGCGAGCGGCACCTCCTCGGGCGGAAGCTCGACGCCGAGATCGCCGCGCGCGACCATCACCGCGTCCGACAGCGCCATGATGGCGTCGAGGTTTTCCAGCGCCTGGGGCTTTTCCAGCTTGGTCAGGATCCAGGCCCGCCCGCCGGCGATCCCGCGCGCCTCGGCCACGTCCTCCGGCCGCTGGACGAAGGAGAGGCCGATGTAGTCCACCCCGTGGTCGAGGGCGAAGGCGATGTCCTCGCGGTCTTTCACGGTCAGCGCCGGAATCGGCAGCACCACGTCGGGGACGTTGACCCCCTTGCGGTCCGACAGCGGCCCGCCGACCACCACCTCGGCCTCGAGATGGTCCTCGCGCTTGCGGGCCACCCGCAGGCGGAGCTTGCCGTCGTCGAGCAGCAGCGTGGTGCCGATGCCGGCGGCGGCGATGATCTCCGGATGGGGCAGGCAGACGCGGCGGGTATTGCCGGGGGTGGGGTTGAGGTCGAGGCGCAGGGTCTGGCCGGTCTGCAGATGCACCCGCCCGCCCTGGAAGGCGCCGACCCGCAGCTTCGGCCCCTGGACGTCAGCGAGAATGCCGATGGGCAGGCCGGTCTCCTCGGCGAGCGCGCGGATCAGCGCGATGCGGGCGGCGTGGTCGGCGTGGGAGCCGTGGCTGAAGTTGAGCCGGAACACGTCGGCGCCGGCGTGGAACAGCCGGGTCAGCACCTCGCGGTTGGAGCTGGCGGGACCGAGGGTGGCGACGATCTTGGTGCGCCGGTGGCGGCGCAGGCGCGGGCGTACGGTCATGGGCTTCCCCTCGGGACGTGTGGCGGGCGCTGCCCGGCGGGAACGGGGCCGTGCGGCGCGGCCGGGAATACCTCCTTGCGGCGGACCGGCATCGTCCCTCCCCTCCTGCGGACGGTCCAGTATGGCGAAAGCCGCGCCGAAGCGCCATGTGGGGCACGGATTGACCAGCAGGAGGCGGGCATGGCGGCAACGGAGATGGACGAGGCGACCACGACGGCACTGGAGGCGGCGGCATTCCGCCGCCTGGTCGCGCATCTGCGCGAGCACCCCGAGGTGCAGAACATCGATCTCATGAATCTCGCCGGCTTCTGTCGCAACTGCCTCTCGCGCTGGTACCGGGAGGCGGCGCAGACGCGCGGGCTGGCCCTCTCCGACCCCGCGGCGCGCGAGATCATCTACGGCATGCCCTACGAGGAATGGCGGGCGCGTCACCAGACGCCGGCGGACGAAGCCCAGAAGGCCAAGGCCGCTCCCGGGCCTTGAGCCGGGAGTACGCACGAGGGACGGCTTGCGCGGCGCGAAGCTTGGGCGCTAAGCGGGGGACAACGCCAGCCAACGGAGAGAAACGATGCGCGTCACCCAGCGGGTGCGGAAGATCCTCGATTGGTACGAGAGCGACAATCCCGGCACCAAGGCCAATCTCGCCCGCATCCTGATGGAAGGAAAGCTCGGCGGCTCCGGCCGGCTCGTCATCCTGCCGGTCGATCAGGGCTTCGAGCACGGCCCCGCCCGCAGCTTCGCCCCCAACCCGGCGGCCTACGATCCGCACTATCACTTCCAGCTCGCGATCGACGCCGGGCTTTCCGCCTATGCCGCCCCTCTGGGCATGATCGAGGCCGGGGCAGGCAGCTTCGCCGGCGCCCTGCCGCTCATTCTCAAGGTCAATTCGTCCAACAGCCTCGCCACCTCCCGCGACCAGGCGGTGACCGGCACGGTCGCGGACGCGCTGCGGCTGGGCTGTGCCGCCATCGGCTTCACCATCTACCCCGGCTCCGATCACGCCTTCGAGCAGATGGAGGAATTGCGCGAACTCGCGGCCGAGGCCAAATCGGTCGGGCTCGCGGTGGTGGTGTGGAGCTATCCCCGCGGCCCCGCCCTCGACAAGGCGGCCGAAACCGCCTTCGACGTCACCGCCTACGCCGCCCACATGGCGGCGCTGATGGGTGCGCACATCATCAAGGTGAAGCCGCCCTCCGCCCACCTCGCGCAGGAGGCGGCGCGCAAGGTCTATGAGCAATGGGTGATCGATAACACGACGCTGGCGCGCCGGGTCGAGCACGTGGTCCAATCCTGCTTCCACGGCAAGCGCATCGTCGTCTTCTCCGGCGGCGAGGCCAAGGATCTCGAAGGTCTCTATGCCGAAATCCGCGCGCTGCGCGATGGCGGCGCGAACGGCTCGATCATCGGGCGCAACACCTTCCAGCGCCCGCGCGAGGAGGCGCTGGCCATGCTCGCCAAGATCATCGCCATCTACCAGGGCAGGGAGTGAGCGCGACGAGAGCGGGCCCGCACGATCGCTGCCGGCTCTACCTGATCACCCCGGCGTCGCTCGAGCCGGGGGAATTCGCGCCGCTCCTGTTCGAAGCGCTCGCGGCGGGCGACGTCGCCGCGGTGCAGTTGCGCCTCAAGGAGGCCGATGACGCGGCGCTCGGGCGCGCGATCGAGGTGCTGCGCCCGATCGCGCAGAGCCGGGGGGTCGCCTTCCTGCTCAACGACCGCCCCGATCTCGCCCGTGCGAGCGGATGCGACGGCGCCCATGTCGGCCAGGAAGATACGCCGGCGGCGCAGGCGCGGCGGATCCTCGGCCCCGATCTGACCCTCGGCGTCACCTGCCACGCGAGCCGTGATCTCGCCATGGCGGCGGGCGAGGCGGGGGCGGACTATGTCGCCTTCGGCGCCTTCTTCCCCTCCACCACCAAGGAAGCGCCGATCCGCGCCACGGTGGAACTGCTCACCTGGTGGGCAGAGATCGCGCAGATCCCCGCGGTCGCGATCGGCGGCATCGCGGCCGGGAATTGCGCCCCGCTGGTCGCCGCAGGGGCTGATTTCCTCGCCGTCTCCGCCGCCGTCTGGTCCCACCGGCAAGGCCCGGGCGCGGGCGTGCGCGCCCTGAATGCGGCGATCGCCGCGGCTATTTGATCAGCACGACCGAGGTCGGCCCGGAGCCGGAGCCGCCGCCGCCCATTCCGCCACAGTAGAAATCATACATGGAGTCATTGTAGTCCTGATCATCTGTGCCACCGCCCATGTCGTTCCACGCATAGCGCATGATTTGTCCGTTCAATTGGGAGCAACTCGGTGTCATATATGCTGAAGGCGTGCTCAGACATTGTCCCTGGACGGGAGGTGTGTTAGTGTATGTCTTTTGTGGGTCAGCAAACACCTGAAGGGAACAATCGGTCGAAGGATAGGTCGCGAAATTGTTCGGTGGCCCATTATTGGCCCCCGAAAACCATTGGCCGGACGGATAGGCCTGCCGGCTTGGCGGCCAGAGTTGCGAATAGAACATATGGGTGCTGCCTTGCGCCGCGCCATATCCGTTGGTGCCGTAGCCGATCCGCCCGCCAGTGACGTTGCCCAAGGCGAAACCGACCTTTTGGCTCGCGGTGACGGTCACGGTCGTGGCCGTCGACGAGCTCGAAGTATTCGAATAGAGCTTGTGCAAAGCCGTCGAAGAAGGCAGGGAGCCGTTCGAGGGGAGCAGGTAGTAGTAAACCGTGTTGCTGTCATAGGCGCTCGAGAACCAGCCGCTGAAATCGGCGGTGAAACTCACTACCGGATTTTCCGCGACCGAGGTCACCGCCACCGGCACCGAGCCCGTAACCATGGCGAGCAGGCTGGTGGACATCGACGTGCTCGCCGTGACCGAGACCGTGTAGCCGGTGGTCGATCCGCCGCTCGAAAGGGTTCCCGTGGTGACGGTGAATTGCACCCCGCCGTTGGGCGGCAGCGTCGCGATGGCGTCGTTCATGTAGTTGGTCGCCACCGTCTTGCCGGTGCTCGCCGCACCGCTGCTGGTATAGGCGGCGGCGCCGGCCAGCGCCGCGGCGTCGGCGATCGACTGCAGTTCGGAGTGCACATCGACCCCGCGGGTCATGTCCACCCCCGCCCCGGTGGCGACCACGAGGGCACCGGCGGTGAGCGCGAAGATCATCGCCACGTTGCCGCCGCGCGCCCGGTGCAGGCGGCGCAGCCAGCCGGCCCGGCCGGGCCGCAGGATCGAACCGATCGCCATGGAAATTCCTCCCGCCTCCGTCAGCTATGGGTGATGGTGGAAACGTTGCGCGGCCGGGTGATCGCCGTCTCGGTCATGGCGAAGGCGCCCGGCAGCAGATAGGCGAGCGGCGACTGGTAGGTGTAGCTCGCCACCACCACGATGGCGCTGTCGTTGTTGCTGGGGATCACCGGGGTGGCGAGCGTGGTCGCGTTGGCGATCTGGCTGCCGTTGCCGCAGCTGGTATCCTGCCAATCGACCCCGATGGTCCCCGTCGCGCTCCGGGTCACGCTGGCGACCGAAATGGTGAGCCCCGTCGTCGCGTAGGGCGCCATGGCGAGGGTGGCGCCGGCGCAGAAATTGCTCATCGCCGAGGAATCGACGGTGGTCTGCTGCGCCACCATCTCCGCCATGGCCTGGGTCGCGGCCACCAGCCGCGCCCTCGCCGCGACCAGATGCGTGACCTCGAACCCGCCCAGGCTCAGCGTCAGCAGCACCGGGAAGATCAGCGCGAGTTCCACCGCGGCGGTGCCGCCGCGATCGGAGCGCAGACGCTGCCAGAGCGCGCGCATCAATAGGGCTCGCTCTGGAAGGCGGCGGTGGACAGCAGCGTGAACGTGCTGCCGAGACCGAGCGCCTCGCCGATCCAGGGGATCACGAACGGACGGGGATAGGCGACCTGCACCAGCACGTCCGCTCCGGCGCCACCGGGTGCATAGCCGGTGGTCGCGAGACCGCTGGCGCCGGTTCCGGAAGGTGTCAGGCTGGCAAAGCTCGTGGCCGATTGCACATCCACCTGAATGGCGGAGCACGGCACCAGCCCGCCGAGCTGGCTGCATACCGCGGCGGTGAAGGCGGTCTGCGAGGCGCCGCCGCTTTGCCCGGTCATGATCAGCCGCGAGGCCTCGGCGGTGGCATTGTCGAGAGCGGCCTGGGTGAACAGGATCAGCCCGAATTCGAGCGCGAGCAGCAGCAGCAGCAGGAACACGCTGCCCACCACCGCGAACTCCACCGCCGCCGCGCCGCGTCGCTCGCGGGCCACACGCAAGATGGAGAGACAAGTGAGACGGGCTGCTAATTTCATAGTGGAACGCATTCTATTCGAGAAAGTCTTACAAATAATCTAATTCCTGGATACCGTCTCCCAATGCGCGACTACGCTCACCCACTCTCCCTGTCGCTCGAACGTCGGGCACGGGATTCCCCCCAACCCTCCCGTCGCCGGCGGCGGGAAACCTCCATGCTCGCCGTTCTGCCCGCCCCTGCCCGGAGCCGTCACCCGAGCTGCTACCGGAGCTACCCCAGGCGCCGAACGGCTCGTTCTGAAATACCGCGGTGGAAACCAGCCTCGGTCGCGCCCCCGCTCTGCCCGGTCATGATCAGTCGCGCCGCAGGATCGTCGGAATTCCTGACATCTGTCCGCCATTTGTCTGCATAACAGCGGAGAGGTCTGCAAAATAAACTTACAGACCTGCTAAGATTTCCGTCAGTCGCAGGGGCCGCCGACCACCCGCACGGATTTGACCACGCCGCCCACGACCGAGAAATCCACCTCGCAGCCGCGACGGATCGCCTGCGGAGGCCAGTAGCCGCCCGGCCCGCCCCACCACGGCCCCCAGCCGGGCCCCCAATAGCCCGGCACCACATCCACCCGGCGGCTGTCATAGGCGAGGTAGGTGGTGGCGCCGAGGGTATAGGTGCGGGTCGGCACGCCCAGCTTGGCGATCAGCGCCGCTTCGGGCTGCCCGACCAGGGGCAGGAACGGCGCGCGCGGATCGGGCGGCGGCCCCACCGTGCAGCCCGCCAGCAGCAGTACCCAGAGAACCCACCCCCGACGCATCCCCCTTTTATGCCACCATTCGGCCGCACCGGGTAGAGATAACGACATAAACATATGTTGATCTTCTTATGGAGGCGCCAGCCACAGCACCTCCTCGATCCGGCTGGCGCCGGTAGCCAGCATGGCGAGCCGGTCGAAACCGAGCGCAATGCCGGCGACCTCCCCGATGCCGTGTTCGAGGGCGGCGAGAAGGGCTTCGTCCAGCGGCCATCCCTGCCCGCCCAGCGCAAGGCGCCGGGCGCGGTCGGCTTCGAAGCGGGCGCGCTGCTCCGCCGGGTCGGCGAGTTCGACGAAGGCATTGGCGAGTTCCAGCCCGCCGGCATAGAGCTCGAAGCGAAGCGCGACCCGCGGATCAGCGGGATCGCGCGCGGCGAGTGCGGCGAGCGGAGCCGGCCAGTGGGTGAGAAAGGTGGGACCATCGCGCCCGAGGTGCGGCTCGATGTGCGCGAGCATCAGGCGGAAGAACAGATCCTCCCACCCCTCGCCCGGGCGCAGGCAGACACCGGCGGCGGCGGCCAGTGCCGGGGCGTCGCCCGCGGAGGCCAGCACGTCGAGCCCGAGATGGCGGGCGAAGGCTTCGGCCACGGTCAGCCGTTCGCAGCGGGCGAGGTCGATCTCCCGCCCCGCGCGCGCCACTACCGGGGGCAGCACGGCGCGCAGATAGGCCTCGGTCTCCTCCATCAGCGCATCGAGGCCCGCGCCGGGATGATACCATTCGAGGAGCGTGAACTCCGCGGCATGGAGCGCACTGCCCTCCCGGTTGCGCCAGACCCGGGCGAGCTGGAAGATCCTGCCCGCGCCGCCGGCGAGCAGCTTCTTCATGGCGAATTCCGGGCTGGTGTGGAGAAAAAGCCTCTCCCGCGCGCCGTCGGGGGCGATCCGCTCGGTGGCGAAGGCGGCAAGATGCACGTCCTCCCCCGGGGTTCGCACCGCGTAGGGGGTTTCGACCTCCGCGTAGCCGCGCGCGGTGAAGAAAGCCCGGGTCGCGGCGGTGAGCAGGGCGCGGCGGCGCAGATGCGGCAGCCGGGCGGCGAGCCGCCCAGGGTGCCAGTCGGCGTGCCAGTCGGCGTGCCAGTCGGGGTGCCAGTCGGGGGGTGTTCTCGGTTGCGCCATCGAAGCTCCGGGACTAGGAGGCGCCACCATGCCCGATCCCACCCCTTCCGCGAACCCCCGCACCCTGCGCACGCCGGCCGATCTGATCGCCGCCGGGCTGGCGCCGGAATCGGCGCTGGGCGCGCTCGCGGCGGTGGGCGCGCGCTACGCGGTGGCGGTTCCGCCGGCGCTCGCGGTGCTGATCGAGGCGCCGGGCGATCCCCTCGCGCGCCAGTTCGTGCCCGACCCGGCGGAACTCGAAACCGCACCCGGCGAGCGCGCCGACCCGATCGGCGACGACGCGCTCTCGCCCATCCCGGGGATCGTCCACCGCTATCCCGACCGGGTGCTGCTCAAGCCCACCCTGCTCTGCCCGGTCTACTGCCGCTTCTGCTTCCGCCGCGAGCATGTCGGCCCGCACGGCGGCCTGCTCGCGGAGGCCGATCTGGCCGCCGCTCTGGCCTGGATCGCGGCGCGGCCGGCGATCCGCGAGGTGATCCTCACCGGCGGCGACCCGCTGTTCCTCTCCGCCCGCCGGCTCGGGCGGATCCTCCGCGCGCTCGACGCCATGGCCCACCTCGAGACGCTGCGCATCCATACCCGCGTGCCGATCGCCACCCCCGGGCGGGTAGCGGCGCCGCTGCTCGGCGCACTCGCGACCGCAAAGCCGCTCTGGCTCGTGGTGCACGCCAACCACGCGCGCGAGTTGGCCGCGCCCCAGCGGCAGGCGCTGGCGCTGCTGGCGCGGGCCGGGGTTCCGCTGCTCGGCCAGTCGGTCCTGCTGCGCGGGGTCAACGATACGGCGCCCGCGCTCGAAGCGCTGTTCCGCGCCATGCTGGCCTGCCGCGTCAAGCCCTACTACCTGCACCATCTCGACCCCGCGCCGGGCACGGCGCGCTTCCATGTGCCGGTCGCGGAGGGCCGGGCACTGCTCGCGGCCTTGCGCGGGCGCCTCGGCGGACATGGCTTGCCCACCTATGTCGTCGATATTCCCGGCGGCTTCGGCAAGGTGCCGGTGGGACCGGACTTCTTCCTTCCGCCCGCGGGTGTGCGCGACCGCGAGGGGCGGGTGCATGGGCTGGGCGGGCCGCTTGCCGCAGCGCCGGGCGCGGGGTAGAAGCCCGCTCCCCCGCCTTCCACCCGAGAGAGTTCCGAGCATGAAGCAGCAGGCGAACCAGATCCGCGCCGGCCAGGTGATCGAGCACGAAGGCCGCCGCTGGACCGTGCTCAAGCAGCAGATCATCACCCCCGGCAAGGGCGGCGCCTTCATCCAGGTCGAGATGCGCGACCTCAAGAGCGGCAACAAGACCAACGAGCGCTGGCGCACGGCCGATACGGTGGAGCGGCTGCTGACCGAGGAGAAGGAATACACCTATTCCTATCTGGACGGGTCCAACATGGTTCTGATGGACCCCGAGACCTTCGAACAGGCCCATGTCTCGGTAGAACTGCTTGGCGACGCCGCGCCCTTCCTCCAGGACAACATGGCGGTCACCGTCGATCTGGTGGAGGGCGAGCCGGTGGCGGTGCATCTGCCGCCCTCCGTCGTGCTCGAGGTGGTGGAGGCCGATCCGGTGGTGAAGGGGCAGACCGCGGCCTCCTCCTACAAGCCGGCGAAACTCTCCAACGGGGTCAAGACCATGGTCCCGCCCTTCGTGGAGACGGGGGAGAAGATCGTGGTGCGCACCGAGGACGGCTCCTACCTGGAGCGGGCCAAAGGGTGAGCGTGCGGCTCTCCCCCCATCTGAGCATCATGGCCGCCGCCGCGCAGAAGGCGGCGAAGCGGCTGCTGCGCGACTTCAACGAGGTCGAGCAGTTGCAGGTATCGGTCAAGGGGCCGTCGGATTTCGTCTCCGAGGCGGACCGCCGCTCGGAGGCGATCCTCAAGGAGGAACTCGGCAAGGCGCGGCCGGGCTACGGGTTCCTGATGGAGGAATCGGGGGTTTCGGGCTCGGCGCGCTGGACCTGGCGCTGGATCGTCGATCCGCTCGACGGCACCACCAATTTCCTCCACGGCATGCCGCATTGGGCGATCTCCATCGGGCTCGAAAAGCGCCTGTCGGAGAGCGAGACCGAGATCGCCGCCGGGCTGGTCTACAATCCGGTGGCCGACGAGATGTATTGGGCGGAGAAGGGGGCCGGCGCCTTCCTGAACGACCGCAGGTTGCGGGTCTCTGCCCGCCGCGCGTTGAAGGATGCGGTGTTCGCGACCGGGATCCCCTTCGCCGCCGTCTCTCCCGCCCGCCGGCTTGCCTTCGCCCGCACCCTCGGCGGGCTGATGGGCCAGGTCGCTGGCATCCGCCGCTTCGGGGCGGCGGCGCTCGACCTCGCCTGGGTGGCCTCGGGGCGGTTCGACGGATTCTGGGAACTCGGGCTCAAGCCCTGGGACATGGCGGCGGGGATGCTCCTGGTGCGCGAGGCGGGCGGCCAGGCGACGGATGCCACCGGCGCAGAGGCGCTGGGGACGGACGCGGTGGCGGCCAACCCGCACCTCCATCCCGCGCTGCGCGCCGCGGTCGCCGACGGGATCGCGGCGGCGGAGGCGGTGCGGGCGCCGGCGGAGGGATGATCGCGACCCGCAACACCACGCCCGCCGTGCCCCGCGCGAGCGCGCACCACAGGCAGGCTCACCGTTTCCGGGGGATCGACCGATGCTGGACCGTCCGCCCTCGCTCGTCGTTCTCGGCATCTACGCCGCTGACCTGACGCTTCTCACCCCGCGCCTGCCGGCCTGGGGGGAGACGGTCCTGGGCTCGGCCGCGCGGCTCGGGCCGGGGGGCAAGGGCTCGAACCAGGCGGTGGCCGCGGCGCGGCTCGGGGCCCGGGTGGCGCTGCTCGCCAAGCTCGGCGCCGACCCCTTCGCCGCCGCCGCCCGCGCCCTCTACGCGGCCGAGGGAGTGGAGACCGAATTCGTGTTCGAGACCACCACGGCGGCCACCGGCACCGCCGCCATCCTGGTCGATGCGGCGCGCGGGGAGAACGCCATCGTCGTCGTCCCCGGCGCCGCGGCGGCACTGGGCGCGGAGGAAATCGCGCTCGCCGAGGGGCGGATCGCGGCCGCGGACGGGTTCCTGACCCAGTTGGAGCTGCCCACCGCTCTGGTGGCCGACGGGCTCTCCCGGGCGCGCCGGCATGGCGTGCGCACCCTGCTCAACCCGGCGCCGGCCGCGCCGCTCGAGGACACGCTGCTCGCCATGGTCGATGTGCTGACCCCCAACGAGAGCGAGGCGGAGACGCTGACCGGCATCGCGATCGACGGACCGGAGGCGGCGGCGCGGGCCGCCGCCGCACTCGCCGCGCGCGGGGTGGGAGCGGTGGTGATCACCCTCGGCCCGCGCGGCGCGCTCGCTTTCGCCGAGGGAACCGCGCGCCTGGTTCCCGCCCACCAGGCCGGCGCGGTGGTGGATACCACCGGGGCGGGGGATTGCTTTTCCGCCGCCCTCGCGGTCGCCCTCGCGGAAGGGCAGCCGCTGGCGGCGGCGGCGGCGTTCGCCTGCCGCGCGGCGGGCATCCAGGTCACGCGCCCGGGCACCGCGCCGGCCATGCCCTATCGGCGCGAGGTCACTCCACCGGCTCCGGCCCGGTCATCTCCGCCTCGCGCTTGAGGCGGCGGAAGCTGCGCACGCTGAACGGCAGCAAGCCGAGATAGAGCAGGCCGGCGGCGGCGAGCGCGGCCCAGGGCTCGGCCACCAGGACCGCGGCGAAGGCGCCGGTTCCCAGCAGCAGCGGCAGCACGTATTCCGCCGGCACCTTGAAGTTCTTGAAGCTCCAGATCGGCAGGGTGGAGATGCAGAGCAGCGCGGTGCCGATCAGGACGAAGGCGGGCACCAGCGGAAAGCGCATCAGCGCGGTCAGCCAGTCGACCCCGAGGGCGCGGGCTTCGAGCCAGACGAACAGCGGGAAGAGCGCCAGCCCCGCGCCCGCCGGCGCCGGCACGCCGGTGAAGAAATTGTAGGCGTAGGCAGGGCGCGGGGCGGAATCGAGGGCGGCGTTGAAGCGCGCCAGGCGCAGCGCCATGCAGACCACGAACAGCAGGCAGGGGATGAAGCCGATGCCGCCCGCCGCATCCAGCGACCAGAGATAGAGGGTGAAGGCGGGGGCGACGCCGAAGCAGAGGAAATCGGCCAGGCTGTCGAACTCCGCCCCGAATCGGCTGACCGCCTTGAGCAGGCGGGCGATGCGCCCGTCCAGCCCGTCGATCACCGCGGCGACCAGGATCGCCACCGCCGCCGCCCCGTAGCGCCCGTCGAGCGCGAAGCGCATGCCGGTGAGCCCGGAGCACAGCCCGAGCATGGTGAGCAGGTTGGGGATCAGCCGGTTGAAGGAGGGGCCCTTGAAGCGCGGGCGCACCCGCCGGCGGATGCGCGGGCGCGGCAGGCGGCGGAGCGGGCTCGGGGCGCTCATGCCGGCAGGGCGGCCAGATCGGCGATCACCGTCTCGCCGCCGATCATGGTCTGGCCCTCCGCCACCAGCGGCTTGACGCCGGCGGGCAGATAGAGGTCGGTGCGGCTGCCGAAGCGGATCAGCCCGAAGCGGTCGCCCGCGCGCACCGCGTCCCCCTCGCGGACGAAGCAGACGATGCGCCGCGCGATCAGCCCGGCGATCTGCACCACCGCGATCTCCTGGCCCGAGCCGAGGCGGATCGCGAGGGCGTTGCGCTCGTTGCTCTGGGAGGCCTTGTCGAGGCTGGCATCGACGAAGCGTCCGTGGCGATAGGCGATGCGGGTCACCGTGCCGTCGGCGGGCAGGCGGTTGATGTGGACGTCGAGCACCGAGAGGAAGATGCTGACCCGCCAGCGCGCCGCCTCGCCGAGGCCGAGTTCCGGCGGCGGCGCGGCGGGAACGATGCCGACCACCCGCCCGTCCGCCGGGGCGAGCAGGACGCCGGCGCGGCCGGGGGGCACGCGCTCGGGGTCACGGAAGAAGTAGAGCGAGAAGAGCGAAAAGACGAACCCGAGCCAGAACAACCAGGCGGCGAACACCAGGCCGAGCAGGGCGGCCACCGCGCCCACCCCGATGAAGGGCCAGCCGGCGCGGTTGGGGGCGGCAAGAACGAGGCGGAGCGATGCGCCGAGCGCCATGAGCGGTTTGCAACCCCTGGTAGTTGGTCAGACCCAGCCATTTATGGATGCTTCACAGGAGGGCGGCAAGATCGACCGTGGCGCGACCGGGCGCGGAGAAACTGCCACCCCCGCGCCGCCGGAGCGCGGACGCGCCGTTTCCCCGCCGGGCACGCCGCCGAGCTGCGGCCGGCTGGAAGCCGAACCCTATTGCGCGGCGCCGGCCGAAGCCGGTGCGGAGGCGGGGGGCACGACGAAGGTCTGGCCGGGGTAGATCAGGTTGGGGTCGCGGATGTGGGCACGGTTGGCGGCGAAGATCAGCGTGTATTCGACGCCGTTGCCGTACGCGGCGCGGGCGATCAGCCACAGGCACTGGCCGGGCTGGACCACGACGCGCCCGGCCGCGAGCCGCGCCGGCGCCCGGGCGGCGCGCACGAAGGGCAGCTCCTCCTGCGCCACCACCCTGCCACCGGCACCGATCTCCGCCAGGCGCAGGAGATGCCCGCCGGGGGCGAGGCGGGCAGCGGGCATCAGGCTCCAGGCTCCCTGCGCGTCGGCGCGGACGCGGCCGATCTCCTTGCCGTCCACCGCAAGGGCGAGCAGGGCGCCGGGCGGGGCGTGGCCGGAGAAGCGGATGCGGCCGCGCTGGTCATAGGTGACGACATCGACGGCGAGCGGCGCGCGGGATACCGCCGGCGCCTCCAGGAGGCGGGGCGGGGCGGCGTTGCCGGTCGGGCGCAGGACCGCGACCACGGGGGCCGGCGGCGCCGGCCGCCTCGCCGCCACCGTCCGGTGGTTCGGCCGGGGCGGAACGACGAGCAGGAGATTTTCCGCCGCCACCACGCGCCTGCCGCCCTGGCCGGCGCGGGCGGTGAGGCTGAGCGAGAGCCCGCCGGGCGCCAGCGGCGCCGCCGGAAGCAGCACCCAGGCGCCCGAGGCATCCGCCCGCGCCCGCCCGATCAGCCGCTTGCCGGCGCGTACCGTGACCCAGGCACCCGGCGCCGCGCGCCCGGCGATGACCGCCGCGCCCGAGGGCGAAACCCGCACCACGTCGAAGCTCGGCCGGATCGCGGCGGGCACCTGAACCGCGCTCCGCGCCGGCGCGGCCGCAGCTGGCGCGGCCGCAGCTGGCGCGACAGCAGCTGGCGGGACGGCGGTTGGGGGGACGGCGGTTGGGGGGACGCCAGCGACCGGAGCGGGCGCGGGCGGGGCGGGCAGCGCTGCAACCGGGGCGGGCGCGGGCGATGCGGGGCCGGGCGATGCGGGGCCGGGCGATGCGGGCGCGGGCGATGCGGGCGCGGGCGATGCGGCGGCGGGCGATGCGGACAGAGCGGTGACCGCGGGCGCGGGCGGCGCTGGCCGGCTTGCCGCCGGGGCCGGGACAGCGGGTGGCGCCGACGCCGGCCGCTGGAGATAGACCGCCACCCCTGCCGCGCCTCCCAGCGCGAGCGCGACCAGCGCCAGCGGCAGAGCCGGGCGGGCGGGCCGATGCTGCGCAGGCCGATGCTGCGCGGGCCGATGCTGCGCTTCCATGACCTTCCTTGTAGTCCCGCACGCGGCCTGGCGGAATGGTTTCCAGCGCCGGATGCCTCAAAAATATGCCACCGCCGCTCCGGCGAGCAGCACCAGGGCGGCAGCGGCGAGGAACGAGACCGCTTCCGCGCCGCGACCGAGGCGCGAGAAGCGCCCGGTGAGCCGCGGCGCCAGCCAGAGGGTGGCGAGCGGGGCGGCGGCGGCGAGATCGACCGGGCCGATCCCCCCCGCCGCGAGCCGCCCCTCGGCCAGCACCGCCCCGGCCCCGGCGGCACCGACGGCGGCGGCGAGCGCGAGAGCGGCCCCCTCCCCCGCCGGTGCCGCCAACGCCGCGAGCCCGGCGCCGAGCGGAACCAGCGCGATCACCCGCCACACCGCGCCGGCCCCGGCCAGCACCAGCGCCGCCGCCAGCACCAGCGCCGCGACCGCCGGGGCGGGCCGGCGCGTCCCCAGCCCGCGGAAGAGCAGCCAGACATAGAGCGCGGTGCCAAGCAGGACCGGCAGGCTGGCGCGAAGGTCGGCCCGGCCATGGGGCGCGCCGGCGAGCCACCAGGCGGTGAACGCCGCGAGCCCCACCCCCGCCGCGCCGCCCAGGCGGGGGCGGGCGGCGAGCAGCAGCACCGCCGCGAGCGCCGCCGGCCCGACCAGCGCCACCCGGTTGGGCAGCATGTGCGGCGCCGACAGGAAGCCCCCGAACATGGCGTACCGGCCCGCGGAAACGCCGGCCGCGGCGCTCGCGGCGCCGAGCAGCGGGCGGCGCAGCAGGCGGGCGAGCAGGGCGAGAGCCAGCGCCACCAGCCCCGCCCGCCACGCCGGGCCGGCATCGGCCGCGGCCAGCGCCCGCGCCGCGCCGCCGAGAAAGCGGGCGAACCCCGCGGGATCGAAGACCTGCGCCATGGCTGCTCTCGTGGCCTCCCCGGTGGCCGCGCGGCAGGCGCGCGCGCGGCCCTGTTGCCTAATCCGCTTCCGCCTGCCACCACGGCGGCGGACGGACAAGAGCGGATGGTGGCGGCGAGACCGCCGGATGGGAGCGAAACCGGCATGAGGGAGTGGTGATGGACGTGACAGGGGCGACGACGAACCGGCCGCGGATCGGGTCGGTCGCGGTCTTCTGCGGCGCCCAGCCGGGGCACGACCCCGCCTGCCGCGCGGCGGCGACCGCGCTCGGCCGCGGGCTCGCGCAGGCGGGGCTGCGGCTGGTCTACGGCGCGGGCAGCACCGGCATGATGGGCGCGGTCGCGGACGGCGCGCTCGCCGCCGGCGGGGAAGTGATGGGCGTGGTGCCGGATTTCCTCACCCGGCTGGAACATTCCCACCGCCGGCTCAACGAATGCGTCATCACCGATTCGATGCACAGCCGCAAGCGGCTGATGTTCGACCAGGCCGATGCCTTCGTCACCCTTCCCGGCGGGCTCGGCACCTTCGACGAGACCATCGAGATCATCACCTGGCGCCAGCTCGGGCTGCACGCCAAGCCGATCCTGATCTGCGACATCGGCGGATCGTCGCGGCCGTTCGTGGCGCTGGTGGATGCGGCGATCGCGCAAGGCTACGCCCATGCCGACGTGCGTGACCTCTTCGCGGTGACCGATGGCGTGGAAGCGACCCTCGCCCGCCTCACCACGCTGACGTTGCCGGCCGAGGGGGCGAGCGCGCTGCTCTGAGGCGCATGCCCGGCCTTGACGGGGCGGGGCGGTTCGATTAGCCACCGTCGCGGGTCACGTCCCCCCACCGGGACGCTTCTCTTCTGAAAGGGAGAGCCGCATGGCAAACGCCGCTCCGCGGCCGGCATCGCGTCCGGCCAACCCCAATTTCTCCTCCGGCCCCTGCGCCAAGCGTCCCGGCTTCCGGCTCGACGCGCTCGCGGGTGCGGCCCTCGGGCGCAGCCACCGCGCCGCCGGGCCGAAGGCGAAGCTGGCCGAGATCATCACCCGCTCGCGCGATCTGCTCGGCCTTCCCGCCGGCTGGCGGCTGGGCATCGTTCCCGCGTCCGACACCGGGGCGGTGGAAATGGCGCTGTGGTCCCTGCTCGGCCCGCGCCCGGTCGATGTGCTGGCCTTCGAGAGCTTCTCCCGCGAATGGGCGGAGGACGTGAAGTCCCAGCTCGCGCTGCCCGAGTGCCGCATCCTCGCAGCGCCTTATGGCGCGCTGCCCGATCTCGCGGCGCTCGACTTCTCGCGCGACGTGGTGCTGACCTGGAACGGCACCACCTCGGGCGTGCGCATCCCCGACGGAGACTTCATCCCCGCCGACCGCGAGGGACTGGTCATCTGCGACGCCACCTCGGCGGCCTTCGCCATGGCGCTGCCGTGGGACAAGCTCGATGTCGTCACCTGGTCGTGGCAGAAGGTGCTGGGCGGGGAGGCCGCGCACGGCATGCTCGCGCTGTCGCCGCGCGCGGTGGCGCGGCTGGAGCAGACGCCGCCGCCGCGCCCGCTGCCCAAGATCTTCCGCCTGACCCGGAAGGGCAAGCTGATCGAGGGTATCTTTTCCGGCGAGACCATCAACACGCCGAGCATGCTCGCCGCCGAGGACGCGCTGGACGGGCTGCGCTGGGCGGAGAGCGTCGGCGGGCTGCCCGCGCTGGTCGCACGCTCCGAGGCCAATCTCGCGGCGGTCGCGGAATGGGTCGCCCGCCGGCCGGGAATCGACTTCCTCGCCGCGCACCCGGCCACGCGCTCCTCGACCGCGATCTGCCTTTCCATCACCGCGCCGTGGTTCGCGGCGCTGCCCGCGGCGGAACAGGCGCAGGCGGCGAAACGGCTCGCCTCCCTGCTCGACCGGGAAGGGGTGGCGCACGACATCGCCGCCTACCGCGATGCGCCGCCCGGCCTGCGCATCTGGGGCGGCGGCACCGTCGAGACCGCGGACATCCGCGCCCTGCTCCCGTGGATCGAATGGGCGCTCGCGGAAATCGAGGCCGGGCTCGCCAGCGCGGAGAAGGTGGCATGAGCGCGCCGTTCAGGGTCCTGATCAGCGACCAGCTCTCGCCGGAGGCGGCGGAGATCTTCGCCCGGCGCGGCATCGCGGCCGACGTCAGGACCGGGCTCTCCCCCGCCGAGCTGCGCGCCATCATCGGCGGGTACGACGGGCTCGCGGTGCGTTCGGCGACCAAGGTGACGCGGGAGGTGCTGGAGGCGGCGCCACGCCTCAAGGTGGTCGGCCGCGCCGGCATCGGCGTCGACAACGTCGACGTCAAGACCGCGACCGCGCGTGGCGTCGTGGTGATGAACACGCCGTTCGGCAACGCCATCACCACCGCCGAGCACGCGATCGCGCTGATCTTCGCGCTCGCCCGCCAGATCCCCGAGGCCAGCGCTTCGACCAAGGCGGGCAAGTGGGAGAAGAACCGGTTCATGGGCAGCGAGCTCGCGGCCAAGACGCTCGGGCTGATCGGCTGCGGCAACATCGGCTCCATCGTCGCCGACCGCGCGCTGGGGCTGAAGATGAAGGTGCTCGCCTACGACCCGTTCCTGGCCGACGAGCGCGCCGTCGCGATCGGGGTCGAGAAGGTCGATCTGCCCGCCCTGCTCGCCCACGCCGACATCATCACCCTCCATACCCCGCTGACCAACGCCACCCGCAACATCCTCTCGCGCGAGGCGCTGGCCGCGACCAGGAAGGGCGTGCGCATCATCAATTGCGCGCGCGGCGGGCTGATCGACGAGGCCGCCCTCGCCGAGGCGCTGGCCTCCGGCCACGTCGCGGGCGCAGCGCTCGATGTGTTCGAGACCGAGCCCGCCCGGGAGAGCCCGCTGTTCGCCTTCGAGAATGTCGTGTGCACCCCCCACCTCGGCGCGGCGACGGCGGAGGCGCAGGAGAAGGTCGCGCTCCAGGTGGCCGAGCAGATGAGCGATTTCCTGCTCACCGGCGCGGTGGAAAACGCCATCAACATGCCCGCGGTCTCCGCCGAGGAGGCGCCGCGGCTCAAGCCCTATCTCGAGCTCTGCCGCCTGCTCGGCGCCTTCGCCGGACAGTTGACGCAGGCACGCGAAGGCGTCATCCGCCGCATCGGCATCGAATACGAAGGCCTCGCCGCCGCGCTGAACCACAAGCCGCTGACGGCGGCCGCCCTCGCCGGCGTGCTCTCGCCGGTGATGGACGGGGCCAACATGGTGAGCGCGCCCCTGCTCGCGCGCGAGCACGGCATCGCGGTGGCCGAGACCGTCCACGACCGGCCGAGCGAGTACCAGACGCTGGTGCGGCTGACCATCGACACCGCGGAGCAGACCCGCAGTGTCGCCGGCACCCTGTTCGCCGGCGCGCGCCCGCGGCTGGTCGAGATCAAGGGCATCCCCGTCGAGGCCGACTTCGGCCGCCACATGATCTACGTGACCAACCAGGACAAGCCCGGCTTCATCGGCCGCTTCGGCGCGACCCTCGCGGAAGCCGGCATCAACATCGCGACCTTCCACCTCGGCCGCTCGGCGAAGGGCGCGGACGCGATCTGCCTGGTCTCGGTCGATGAGCCGGTCGCCGACGCGGTGCTGCACGACGTGCGCGCCCTGCCGCTCGTGATGCAGGCGACGGCGCTCAGCTTCTGAGCGCCGGGGCTCCGGGCGCCGCCGGCTCCGCGACCCCGGCCGGGCGCGGGCCGCCGGTCGCCCAGTCCAGCAGTTCCACCGTGTGGACCACCGCGATCGTGCCTGCCGAGGCGATCTGGGTGATGCAGCCGATGTTGCCGGCGGCGACCAGTTCCGCTCCGGTGCGCGCGATGTTGGCGAGTTTGCGGGCGCGCAGCCGCTCCGCGATCGCGGGCTGCAACAGGTTGTAGGTGCCGGCGGAGCCGCAGCAGAGATGCCCCTCGGGCACGTCGAGCACGGTGAAGCCGGCCGCCCGCAGAAGCTCCTTCGGCTCGGCGCGGATCTGCTGGCCGTGCTGGAGCGAACAGGCGCTGTGGTAGGCGACCCTCCGGCCGGTGGCGATCACCGGCGCGCGCAGCCCGAGATCGCGCATCACTTCAGAAACATCCCGCGCCAGCGCGGAGATTTTGGCCGCCGCCGCGGCCAGCTCGGGGTCGGCGCGGAACAGGAAGCCATAGTCCTTCACGGCGGTGCCGCAGCCCGAGGCGTTGATGACGATCGCGTCGAGCCCGCCGCCCTCGAGCTCGCGCATCCAGGCGCGGATGTTCGCGCGCGCCGGCGCGAGACCGTCCTGCCCGAGATGGTGCGCGAGCGCGCCGCAGCAGCCCGCGCCGGCCGCCACCACCACCTCGCAGCCGTGGCGGGTGAGCAGGCGAACCGTCGCCTCGTTGATGGCCGGCGCGAGCACCTGCTGCGCGCAGCCGGAAAGCAGCGCCACCCGCATCCGCCGCGGCCCCTGCGCGGGAAACACCTGCGGCCGGTCCACCGGAGTACGCGCGGGCACCCGCGCGGGCGCGAGGGCGAGCATCGGTTGCAGCCGCGCCGGGAAGAGCCGCGCGAACGGCCGGCCCAGCCGCGCCCCGGCGAGTGCCCACCGCAACCGCGCCGGGTGCGGCAGCACCAGGCCGAGCAGGCGGCGCAGCAGCCGTTCCTGGAGCGGGCGCCGGTAGGTCTTCTCGACATGGTGGCGGGCGTGATCGATCAGATGCATGTAGTGCACGCCCGAAGGGCAGGTGGTCATGCAGGAAAGGCAGGACAGGCAGCGATCGATGTGCTTGACCTCCTCCGCCCGCGCCGGGCGGTCGTTCTCGAGCATGTCCTTGATCAGGTAGATGCGCCCGCGGGGGCTGTCGAGCTCGTCGCCGAGCAGCACGTAGGTCGGGCAGGTCGCGGTGCAGAAGCCGCAATGGACACAGGTGCGGAGGATCTTCTCCGAGGCCGCGACATCCGCGTCCGCCAGCCGGGCCAGGCTGAAATTCGTCTGCATGACGCTCAGATTCCTTCGTGCATGCGGCCCGGGTTGAGGATCCCGCGGGGATCGAACCCGGCCTTGATCCGCCGCGTCAGCCCGGCGAGCGGACCGGCCAGCGGGTCGAACACGCCGGCGGCCGCGCGCATCTCCTCGGGGGCGCGAAACAGCATGGCGTGGCCTCCGGTCTGCGCCAGTGCGGCGCGCACGCGCCCGGCCCCGCCGTCCGCTCCGGCGGCGGCCGGGTCGGGCGCGAACCAGACCAGGCCGCCGCCCCAGTCGAGCAGGCACCGCCCGGCGAGCGCGGCGTGCAGCCCTTCGAGCAGCGCGGGCGCGGCCGCGGGCGGCGGGCAGAGCCGCCAGAGCAGCGGCGCATCGGCGAGCAGCGGCACGACCTCGGCGATCTCCGTCCACAGCGTCGCGCTCTCGGCTTCGGCGATGCTGCCCGCCGCGCCGAGGAGTTCCGCGAGTGCCGCGCGGCGGAACGCGACCGACGGGCCGGGCCCCTCGATGCGCAGCGCCGTCACCCCCCTCCCCGCCCCCGCCACCGCGCCGACCGCCGAGCGGGCGGCGGCGGCCGCCGGCAGATGGGCGGCGGCGGAAACCTCGTGGGGAGAATTCAGCGCCGTCGCCATCGCCGCCACCGCGGCGGCGGGATCGTCGCCGGTGAGCAGCACGCTCGCCGACGTCTCCGGGCGCGGCAGCACCTTGAGCGAAAGCTCGAGCAGCACCGAGAGCGTGCCGAAGGCGCCGGCCTGGAGTTTTCCCATGTCGTAGCCGGTGACGTTCTTGACCACCCGTCCGCCCGCCTTCCACCCGTCGCCCCAGCCGTTGACGGCGCGAAAGCCGAGGAAATGGTCGCGCGCGGCACCCGCGCGGATGCGCCGCGGCCCGGCGAGATTGCAGGCGAGCACCCCGCCCAGGGTGGGCGATCCCGCACCCGCGAACAGCCCGCCGGAGACCGGCGGCTCGAACGCCAGCATCTGCCCGGCGGCGTCCAGCGCCGTCCCGATCGCCGCCATCGTGGTTCCCGCGCGCGCGGTCAGTACCAGTTCCGCCGGCTCGTAGTCGAGAATGCCCGCGATCGCGCCGAGTTCGAGGACATGCGGCGCCCGCACCGGCCGGCCCAGGCCGCGCTTGCTGCCTCCGCCGACGATCTCCAGCGCCTCGCCCTCGGCGGCGGCCCAAGCGACCACCTGCTCGGCTTCGGCGCCATCGCTCGGCCGAAAGCCGGTCATGACGAATGCCCCCGCCCGCCGGCGCCACCGCATCCGCGCACGTCCGTTCCCCCTAGAAGCGCGGCAGGTCGGGAAACCGCACCTGCCCGGCATGGATATGCATTTTCCCCAGTTCGGCGCAGCGGCAAAGCTCGGGGAACACCTTGCCCGGGTTGAGCAGCGCGGCGGGATCGAAGGCGCATTTCAGCCGCTGCTGCTGGTCGAGATCGGGCTTGCCGAACATCGTGCCCATCAGATCGCGCTTCTCCACCCCGACCCCGTGCTCCCCGGTCAGCACACCGCCGACCTCGACGCACAGGCGCAGGATGTCGGCGCCGAACTCCTCCGCGCGCGCCAGCTCGCCGGGCACGTTGGCGTCGTACAGGATCAGCGGATGCAGATTGCCGTCCCCGGCGTGGAACACGTTGGCCACCCGCAGCCCGTAGCGCGCCTCCATCTGGCGCATCCTGCCCAGCACCTCGGCCAGCCGCTTGCGCGGGATCGTGCCGTCCATGCAGTAATAGTCGGGAGAAATCCGGCCGACCGCGGGAAACGCCGCCTTGCGCCCGGCCCAGAACAGGAGCCGCTCCGCCTCGCTCGTGCTCGCCCGGCAACTGGTCGCCCCGAAGCGCTCGGTGATGGCCGCGACGGTGGCGATCAGGTGATCGACCTCCGCCGCGCAGCCGTCGAGTTCGACGATCAGCAGCGCCTCCCCATCGAGCGGGTAGCCGGCGTGCACGAACGCCTCCGCGGCGGCGATCGCGGGCTTGTCCATCATCTCCATCCCGCCCGGAATGATGCCGGCGGCGATGATGGCGGCGACACACTCACCCGCGCCCTCGATCGAGGGAAACCCCACCAGCAGCGCCCGCGCGCCGGGCGGGCGCGGCAGCAGGCGCACGGTCACCTCGGTGACGACGCCGAGCAGCCCTTCCGAACCGACCATCACCCCGAGCAGATCGTAGCCGCCCGCGTCATACTGCTTGCCGCCGAGGCGGAGCACCTCGCCGGCCATGGTCACCATCTCGATGCCGAGCACGTTGTTGGTGGTGAGGCCGTATTTCAGGCAGTGCACGCCGCCGGAGTTCTCGGCGACATTGCCGCCGATGGTGCAGGCGATCTGGCTCGAAGGGTCGGGCGCGTAGTACAGCCCGCGCCCGGCCACCGCCTCGCTGATGGCGAGGTTGGTCACCCCCGGCTGCACCACCGCGCACCGGTTGGCTTCGTCGATCTCCAGGATCCGCTTGAACTTTCCCATGCCCAGCAGGACCCCGTCGGCGAGCGGCAGCGCGCCCCCCGAAAGCGACGTGCCGGCGCCGCGCGGCACCACGCGCACGCCGTTCTGCTGGCAATAGGCGAGCACCGCGGAGACCTCGGCCGTAGTCTGCGGCAGCACCACCAGCATCGGCGCCTGGGCGTAGGCGGTCAGCCCGTCGCTCTCGAAGGCGCGCCGCTCCGCCTCGCTCTCGATCACCCCTTCGCCGGGCACGATCCGCCGCAGCGCGGCGACGATCTCCCCGCGGCGGGCGAGCACGGCCTGATCCGGCGCCGGCATCCGCAGCATGTTCGTTCCTCCCCCGCGCCGCCCGCTCAGCCGGGCGCCGCGAAACCGATCAGGATGGCGCGAAAGTCGTTGACGTTGGTCAAGGTCGGGCCGGTGACCACGAGATCCCCGAGGGCGGCGAAGAACCCGTAGCCGTCATTGTCCGCGAGCATCGCCCGCGCGCGCAAGCCCGCTGCGGCGGCGCGGGCGAGGCTGTCGGGGCCGAGCAGGGCGCCGGCGTTGTCCTCGGTGCCGTCGATGCCGTCGGTGTCGGCGGCGAGCGCGTGGATCGCCGGATGCCCGTCGAGCGCGACCGCCAGCGCGAGCAGGAACTCCGCATTGCGCCCGCCGCGTCCCTTGCCGCGCACCGCAACCGTGGTCTCCCCGCCCGAAATCAGCACGCAGGGAGGCGCCGCGGGCAGCCCGCGATCGGCGGCGTGGCGGGCGATCGCGGCGAGCACGCGGGCGACCTCGCGGGCCTCGCCCTCGATCGCGTCCGAGAGGATCACCGGGCGCACCCCCGCGCCCCGCGCGACCTCCGCCGCCGCCAGCAGCGCGGCCTCCGGGGTCGCCACCAGCAGCGCGCGGTTGGCGGCGAAGGCGGCCCCCGGCTTGGGGGTCTCGGCGGCGGGATCGGCGAGCCGTGCCGCGACCGCGGCCGGCGGGGTGATGGCGTAGCGGGCGAGCACGGCGCGCGCATCGGCGAGCGTGGTCGGATCCGCCACCGTGGGGCCGGAGGCGATCACCGCGAGATCGTCGCCCGGCACGTCCGAAATCGCCAGTGTCACCACCGGCGCCGGGGCGGCGGCGGCGGCCAGCCGGCCGCCCTTGATGGCGGAGAGATGCTTGCGCACCGCGTTCATTTCGCGGATGTCGGCCCCGCTCGCGAGCAGCGCGCGGGCCACCGCCTGCTTGTCGGCGAGGCTCACCCCCGGCGCCGGCAGCGCGAGCAGCGCCGAACCCCCGCCCGAGATCAGCGCGAGCACGAGATCCTCCGGCCCCAGCCCGCGCACGGCGGCGAGGATGCGCGCCGCCGCCGCCCCGCTGGCGGCATCCGGTACCGGGTGCGCCGCCTCGATCACCTCGATCCGCGCGAGCGGCCCGACCCCGTGGCCGTAGCGGGTGACGACGAGCCCCGAAAGCGGGCGGTCCGCCGGCCAGTGCGCCTCCACTGCGCGCGCCATCGCGGCCGCCGCCTTGCCCGCGCCCACCACCACGGTGCGCCCGCGCGGCGGCGGCGGCAGGTGCGGCGGCACGCAGCGACCGGCCGCGGCCGCATCCACCGCGGCGCGGAACATCGCCCCGAGCAGGGCGCGCGGCCCGTTCATTCCTCCCCCGCCCCGCCGCCGAGCGCGCAGCCGGCCATGTGTTCGAGCACGCGCACCAGCGCGGAATGGTCCCATCCCTTGCCGCCCAGTGCGGCGGCCGCCGAAAACAGTTGCTGCGTGCTCGCCGTGTTGGGCAGGGCGAGCCCGAGGGTGCGCGCGCTGGTCAGCGCGAGGTCGAGGTCCTTCTGGTGGAGTTCGATGCGGAAGCCGGGCGCGAAGCGGCGCCCGATCATGCGCTCCCCGTGCACCTCGAGAACGCGCGAGGCGGCGAACCCGCCCATCAGCGCCTCGCGCACCCGCGCCGGGTCGGCGCCCGCCCGCGCCGCGAACAGCAATCCTTCCGCCACCGCCTCGATGGTCAGCCCGACGATGATCTGGTTGGCGACCTTGCAGGCCTGGCCGTCCCCCACCTCGCCCACCCGGGTGATGGTGCGCCCCATCCGCGCGAGCAGCGGGCGGGCGCGCTCGAAGTCCGCCTCGGCGCCGCCGGCCATGATGGTGAGGCTGGCCGCCTTCGCCCCCACTTCACCGCCCGAAACCGGCGCGTCGAGATAGGCGCAGCCGAGTGCCGCGACCCGCCGGGCGAACGCGCGGGTGGCGAGCGGCGAGATCGAGCTCATGTCGATGACCAGCTTGCCCGCCGTCAGCCCTTCGGCGATGCCCCCGGGCGCGAACAGCGCCGCCTCCACGTCGGGGGTGTCGGGAACCATGGTGATGATGGTCGGCGCCGCCCGCGCCACCGCCGCGCCGTCCGCGCACACGCGGGCGCCGCCGGCGAGCAGATCGGCGGGAACCCGGTGCCGCCCGTCGACGAACAGGCGGTGGCCGGCGGCCGCGAGATGGCCCGCCATCGGCGCGCCCATGATGCCCAGCCCGATGAAGCCGATGTCTTCCACCACTCCCTCCGCTCAGCCCGCGGCCGTGGCGGGCGCGCCGAGATCCTGGCTGCGCCGCAGCGACAGCGTGGGATCGAGGCAGAGGATTTCCTCGAACTCGTTGACGCTGTCCACCTCCGCGCCCATGGCGATGTTGGTGACCCGCTCGCAGATGAACTCCAGCACCACCGGAACCTGGTGCGCCGCCATCAACCGCTCGGCCTCGGCGAAGGCGGCCTTGAACTCGTTCGGGCTCTTCACCCGGATCGCCTTGCAGCCGAGCCCTTCGGCCACCGCGACGTGGTCGACCCCGTAGCCCGCGACCGCATCCCCGTCCGCCGCCGCGTTGATGTTCTCGAACGCGAGGCTGACCTCGAAATCCATCCCGAAGCCGCGCTGGGCCTGGCGGATCAGCCCGAGATAGGAGTTGTTCACCACCACGTGCAGATAGGGCAGCTTGTGCTGCGCGCCGACCGCGAGTTCCTCGATCAGGAACTGGAAATCGTAGTCCCCCGACAGCGCCACGATCTTGCGCGCGGGGTCCGCCGCGCGCACGCCGAGCGCCGCGGGCAGCGTCCAGCCCAGCGGCCCGGCCTGGCCGCAATTGATCCAGTGGCGCGGGCGATAGACATGGAGGAACTGCGCGCCGGCGATCTGGGACAGCCCGATGGTGCTGACATAGCAGGTCTCGCGGTCGAACACCGCGTTCATCTCCTCATAGACGCGCTGCGGCTTGAGCGGCACGCTGTCGAAATGGGTCTTGCGCAGCATGACGTTCTTGCGATGCCGGCAGGCTTCGGCCCAGGCCGACCAGTCGCGCAGGGCGCCGCGCCCGCGCATCTCCTCGGCGACCTCGAGAAACCGCGCCAGCGCCGCGCGCGCGTCGGAGACGATGCCGAGATCGGGGCCGAAGACGCGGCCGATCTGGGTCGGCTCGATATCGACGTGGATGAAGCGCCGGCCGCGGGTATAGACCTCGACCGAACCGGTATGGCGGTTGGCCCAGCGGTTGCCGATGCCGAACACGAAGTCGGATTCGAGAAAGCTCGCGTTGGCGTAGCGGTGGCTGGTCTGCAGGCCGACCATGCCCGCCATCAGCGGATGATCGTCGGGGATCGCGCCCCAGCCCATCAGCGTCGGCACCACCGGAACGCCGGTCAGTTCGGCGAAGCGCACCAGGAGATCGGCGGCGTCGGCGCCGATGACGCCGCCGCCGGCGACGATCAGCGGCCGTTCGGCGGCGTTGAGCAGCGCGAGCGCGCGCTCCGCCTGCCGCCGCGTCGCCGCCGGCCGGTAGGGCGGCAGGCTCTCGTAGGCCTCGACGTCGAATTCGATCTCGGCCATCTGCACGTCGATCGGCAGATCGATCAGCACCGGCCCGGGCCGGCCCGAGCGCATCAGGTGGAAGGCGTTCTGGAACACCCCCGGCACCAGCGCCGGCTCGCGCACCGTCACCGACCATTTGGCGACCGGCCGCGCGATGCTCTCGATATCGACGGCCTGGAAATCCTCCTTGTGCAGCTTGGCCCGCGGCGCTTGGCCAGTGATGCAGAGGATGGGGATGGAATCCGCCGCCGCCGCATAGAGACCGGTGATCATGTCCGTCCCCGCCGGTCCGGAGGTGCCGATGCACACCCCGATGTTGCCGGCCTTCGCCCGCGCATACCCGTCCGCCATGTGGGAGGCGCCCTCGACGTGGCGGGCGAGGATGTGGCGAATGCTCCCGCGCGCGCGGAGCGCGGCATAGAGCGGGTTGATCGCCGCCCCAGGCACGCCGAAGGCGACCCCGACCCCCTCCCGCTCCAGGATCAGCACCGCCGCTTCGATCGCTTTCATTCTGGCCATCCTGCCCTCCCCCGTCCGACCCTGGTATGGACGATTTCCGCGCGTTCCCGGAAACTTTCCCGCATGCTGGAAGACCTCTTGAAATCCCCATGTAGCTGTGTTGGTTATCCGCTTCCAACCTGGGCGGCCCGAACCCCCGGGGCCGCGCCGACCCCCAGCGGCGGAGCGCGGCCGGGCAGGGCAGACCCGGGCGACGGGGTGGAGGCAGCATGGCGGTCAAGCCGCGCCGGAGTATTGTCCAGCAGGGTTCCGTCCAGCAGGGTTCCGCGCCGGCAGGGCGCCCGCCGCCCGCGCGTGCCGGGGGCGAGGCGGTGCAGTCCCTCGCCCGCGCGCTCGCCCTGCTCAACGCCGCCGCCGAAGCGGCCGACGGGGCGACGCTGACCGATCTCGCCCAGCAGGTCGGCCTGCCCGCCTCCACCGCCCATCGGCTGCTCACCACCCTCGAGCAGGAACGCTACCTGCGCTTCGATGCCGCAAGCCGCCTGTGGTCGGTCGGCGTGCAGGCCTTCGTCGCCGGCAGCGCCTACACCCGCTCGCGCGGCCTGGTGGCGCTCGCCCGCCCGCACCTGCGCCGGCTGATGGAGGCGTGCGAGGAGACCGTCAATCTCGCCGCCGAGGACGAGGGAACGGCGGTCTATCTCGCCCAGGTGGAGTGCCGGCAGATGATGCGCGCCTTCGCCCGCCCCGGCTCGCGGGTGCCGCTGCACTGCTCGGGCGTGGGCAAGGCGCTGCTCGCCCACGCCTCCGACACCCATCTCGCCCGTATCCTCCACCGCCACGGCATGGCGCGGCTCACCGTCAAGACGCTCGCCACCCCGGCCGCGCTCAAGCAGGCGCTGGCCGAGGCGCGGGCCCAGGGCTACGCGGTGGACGACGAGGAGCACGCGGTCGGGCTGCGCTGTCTCGCCGCCCCGGTCTTCGACGAGGAAGGTGCCGCGGTCGCCGCCGTCTCCGCCTCGGGCCCGATGGTGCGCATCACCGACGGCCGGCTTCCCGTCCTCGGGCGGATGGTGCTGGCGGCGGCCCAGGCGATCTCCGCCGAACTCGGCGCGCCGGCGCCGCGGGCGCCGTTCAGCGCGCGGCCAGGCGCTCGATCATCGCGCTGAAGGCGGCGAGGTGGCCGTCGAGGGAGAGATGGCGCGCGGCGAAGGCGCGGGCGCCGGCCCGCAGCCGCGCCGCCAGCGCCGCGTCTTCCAGCAGTTCGAGCACCCGCCCGGCCAGCGCCGCGGGGTCATGAAACGGGGTGAGCAGGCCGTTCCTGCCGTGGCGGACGAACTCGCGCACCGGCGCGGTATCGCTGGCCACCAGCGCGCAGCCCACCGCGAGCGCCTCGCGCAGCGACCAGGAGGCGACGAACGGGTAGGTGAGATAGACGTGCGCGTCCGACCGGCGCAGCAGGCCGAGGAACGATTCGTGGTCGAGCCGGCCGAGGAAATGCACCCGGTGCGGGTCGATCCGGCTGCCCAGTTCGGCGAGCAGCGTGCTCCGCCAGGTTCCCCGCGGCGGCGGCGCGCCGTAGCTCACCCCGTCGGCGCCGACGATCGCCACCTCGAGGTCGGGCCGGGCGGCGAGCAGGCGGGGGATCGCGCGCATCATGATGTGAAAGCCCCGATAGGGCTCGAGATCGCGCGCGACGTAGGTGACCAGCTTGCCCCCCGGCGCGAGTGCCGCGGCGTCCCATTTCCCTCCGCCGCCGGTGGCCCCGGTCCGGCTGCGCTCCACATCCACCCCTTCGGGCACGATCGCGATCTGCCGCCGCGCCCAGGCGGGGTAGGTGGAGCGCTGCCAGGCGGTCGGCGTCTGCCCCTGCCCGCCCTGGGCCAGCGCCAGCAGATTGACCGCGTTCTTCATCCGGATGCGGGCAAACAGTTCGGGGGCGACCGGAAACTCGGGGTCGAAGCCGACATCGGCGCCGCTGGTCTGGTAGAAGAACTCGAAATAGCCGAGCACGGGCGCATCGGGGAACACGTCGGGGATGTTGAGCAGCTCGCCCCAGCCGTGATGGCCGATGACGATGTCGGGGGTGAAGCCGAGCGCCTTCAGCCGCTGCGCCGCCGCCGCCGCCGCCGCCGCGCGGCGCGCCTGGGCATCGAACTCGCGCACGTCCTCGTGGGTTTCGGGCGAAACCGCGCGCGGCGCCCGATACGCCACCTTGCGCACGCCGGGAAGATGGTTGGCGTTGGGCTCGGAGAGGAAGACGATCTCCCCCTCCCCGCGCCCCGCGAGATGGCGGACGAGGTGGAGATACTGCCCGGGGAAATTCTGGTGGATGAAGAGGTAGCGCACCGGCGCCGCCCGCACTCCTCAGGGTTTCCGGCGCGGCGCCTTCCCGGATTTCGCGGGGGCGGCCGGCCTGGGTGCTTTCACCGGCCTGGGCGCTTTCACCGGCCTGGGTTCTTTCGCCGGCTTGGGCGCTTTCGCCGGCTTGGCGGCGGCCGGTCCCTGCCGGGGCACCGCCGCCGCGTCCGCCCGTGGGGTCAGTACGACGCGGAAGGCCTCCAGCGGGGCGAGGCTTTCGGCGACGCAGGCCTCGCCCGCCGCCACCGGCCCGGCGGCCGCGCCATCCACGAAACTCGCCTCCACCGTGCAGTCCCAGCGCCGCGCCGCCTCCCCGAGCAGGGTGACGTTGAGCCCGAGGATGGGCAGCGCCATGCCCCGACTGCCGCAGAATTGTCCCGCCTCCGCCCAGGGCGAGAGCCAGCCGCGCCCGAGCACGGCCTGGTAGGTGAGTTCCGCCGGGGTGAGCCCGGGCGGGGCGGCGAGCGCGAAACCCTCGATCCAGCGCTGCCCGCCGCGCTCCCCCACCCAGTCGCCGAAGCGGGCGGCGACGTCGCCCTGGCGCTGGACGTGGGCGAGCACCTCGGCGCCGCGCCGCGTCTCCGGGGCGGGCGCCGCCGCCACGACGGGGGCGGCGGCCACCGGCGGGGCGCCGCCGTCGGCGATCCGGCGCACCTCGATGCGCGGCGCCGCCTCCGGCCCGCTGGCGACCTGGTAGATGGTCACCAGCACCTGCGCCTGGGGCCGGTTGACGCGGATCAGCACCGCCTCGCCCCCGCTCACCCAGCCGTCCTCGCGGAAGCCGCGGATCTCCACCGCCCCGGTCGCCGCGCCCGGCGCGGCGCCGACGCCGACGCCGGGAAAGCCCGCCGCGCGGCCGCCATTGTGCAACAGATAGTAGAGGCCCGCCTCGAGCGTCATCAGATGGGCCGAGGCCTTGACCTCGCTCATCGCGCCACCCGCCGCGGCGGCTTTCGTTCCGGCTTCCGACATCGGACGGCAATACTCCGTTGCTTGCATGGGTTGCTGGCAGATCGGTGTTGCCCGCGATCCTAGAGCAACATCCGATCAAGCGGAATCGTTTGTTCGGATACCATTGCTCGCGAAAACAACGAGCTGGTGGGATCTCCGTGAGCACGTACGCACCGGGATCATTCTAGTGCGCTTTGCCGCGGCGCGAAACCGCTTCCGTGGCGCCGCGTCCGCCCCGCCGCGGGCGGAAAATTCCGCCCCCGTCCGTCTTGGAACTCAGGATGGCCGCCACGGCACCATCACCGTCAACCGCACCAGACCCCCGAAAGGAATTCCCCGATGCGCTTCTCTCCCCGCCTGCCGGCCTCGGGTGCGACCCTGGCCCTCGCCCTCGTCGCCGCGGCCCCCGCGCCGGCCGCTGCCCAGGCGGTGTTCGCCGCCCCGCTCGGCGGCGCGCAGATCGCGCAGCAGATCATGGTTCCGCAACCGGCTCCGCTGCTCCGGCCGCTGTCCGGCCCGCTGCTGGTCGCGCCCTGGACCCGGCCGGCCCTCGCGGCCCCGGCTTCCGCCCTGCCGGCCGCCCGGCCCGTCGCCGCCCGGCCGGTCGCCGCCCGTCCGCTGGCCGCGCCCTGAACCACCCGCCGCCCGCGGTTCCCCCGCGGCCCACCCCACCGGACCGTCCCCCTGCCCCTGGCTGAGGAAACTGCCATGCGCCCGCTCCGCCCGCTGCTCGCCCTCGCCCTCGCCGCCGTCCCCCTGCTCGCCGCCGCCGCGCCGGCGCCCCGGCTCGCCGCCGCGCCCGCCGCCTGCCGGGCGGAGCCGGTCTATGCGGTGGGCACTCTCAACCTCGTCCTGCGCGGCCCGACGGTGATGCTGACCGCGACCGGCCTCGCCGCCTCGGCGGGCTGGCACGACGCGGTGCTGCGCCCGCTGCCAGTGACCGCGGCGGACCGCGCGGCGGGAGTGGCGATCTACACCCTGCTCGCCTGCCCACCCGCCTTCTCGGCGCAGGTGATCACGCCGATCGCGGCCGCCCGCGCCCTGCACCGCCCGCTCGCCAGCCTGCGCCGCATCGTGGTCCGCGCGCGCACCAACGCCCGCAGCCTCGACGTCGCCCGCTTCCTCCGCCACCACCGCCTCGCCTCCGCCGGCACCACCCGCCGGGCGGCGGGGCCGCAGCCGGCCTGATGGTGCCGCGGCTCCCCCGGCCGGCGGTTAACCTTTCCCCGCCTGCCCCGTGGCAACCTGGGATCGTTGCGGCAGCGGGAGTTCCTGCCCATGGCGGCGGACGAACTGGCTCTGGTGGAGGCGGCGCGCGCCGGCGACCGCGCGGCGGCGGAAGCGCTCCTGCGCGCCGCCGCCGACCCGGTCTGGGCGGTCTGCGCGCGGCTCTGCGAGGGCGCGGCGGCGCGCGAGGCCTTCGCCTTCGTGATGGCCAGCCTCGGCGCGGACGGGTTCCGCCGCTTCCACGCCTTCGCGGGCCGCGGCCGGCTCGCGACCTTCGCCGCCCTGCTCGCGCGCGAACTCCTCGCCACCCGCCTGTTGCGGCTTCTGCGCGAGGATGGCGCCCGCGCCTGGCTCGGGTTCGAGGCGATGTTCGGCGCCGACATCCGCCGCCTGCTCGCCCGCCGCCTGCCGGGAGCAGCGCACGAGGAGGCGCGGCGGGATCTCTACCAGGACGTCTGCCTCGCCTTCGTCGCCGAGGACTACCGGCGGCTGCGCGCCTATTCGGGTGCCGGCAGCTTCGCCGGCTTCGTCCTGCACGCCGCCGACCGGCTGGCGATCGATGCCCTGCGCGCCGCGTCCGGCCGCCGCCGCCCGCCCGCCGCCATCACCCGCCTCGGCACGCTCGACCAGGCGGTGTTCCGCCGCGTCCACTGGCAGGGGCTTCCGGCCGAGCCCGCCCTGCTCGCCACCGCCCTCGCCGGGCACCAGCCGCCGCCCGCACCCCCCGACATCGCGGCCGCCCTGGCCCGGGTGGACGCGGCCCTCGGCTCCCGTCCCGCCGGGGAGAGCCTGCCGCCGCCGCGCCTGATCGAACTCGCCGAGGCGCCCGAACTCTCCGAGGACGGGGCGGCGGGCGGCCCGGCCACACCCTCGCCGGAAGAGGACGCGATCGCCGCCGAGGCCGAGCGCGCGCTCGCCGCCGCCGCCACCACCCTGCGCCGGGTCGCGGCAGCGCTCCCGGCGGACGAGCGGCTCTACCTCGAAGCCGCCCTCGGCGGCGCGCAGCCGCTGCCAGCGCGCGCGGTGGCCCGCCTGCTCGGCCGGCCGGTGGCCGAGGTCTACAAGCTCAAGGCCCGCCTCCTGCCCCGGCTGCGTGCGGCGCTCGCCGAGGACGGGGCGGTGAAAAACTGGCGCGCGTCCGTCTCCCCCGGCATGCAAGAGAGACCCTCGCCGTGAACCGCCCCACCGAACCCTCGCCGGTGCTCGCCGCCCTCGAAGCCCTGCTCGACCCCGAGGGCGCGGGCGGCGCCGCCGATCCCGCCATTGCCGCGGCGCTCGCGGCCGAGCCGGACGCGCCCGCCGGGAATGCCCCGCTCGCCCCCGGCGTGGCGCCGGCCACGCTCGCCGCCCATCTCGACGGCGCGCTCGATGCCGCCGCGCGGGAGGCGCTCATCGCCCATCTCGCCGCCTCCGCTCCGGCGCGGCGCGACGCCGAGGCCGCCATCGCCCTGCTCGAGGCCATCGCCGCCCCCGGCGCGGCCGCGCCCGCGCCGCCCGACCTGCTCGCCGCCGCCATCGCCGCCGCCAACGACACCGCTAC
>DAHWFB010000059.1 GCA_027326105.1 Acetobacteraceae bacterium | reverse complement strand
GGCGCTGCCCGCGGGGCTGGCGGCGCGGCCGCTCGAACGGCCGGCGCTGGCCCGGCGGGTGATGCTGGCGGCGGTGGCAGGACGGCCGCAGGGGCCGGCGGTCGCGAACTTCGTCAAGCTCTGCCGGGCGCGCAGCTTCGCTTAGAGCACTTTCCGATCCAATCGGATCGGAAAGTGCTCTGTCCATTTGATGAAACGAGCATCTCAATCCGATCAGATGTTTCAATCTGATCGGATGATGCTCTAGGACCGGGGAAGCGCCGCGGCGATGTAGGGCGGCAGGGCGAAGGCCGCCGCGTGGACCTCCGGGCTCCAGTAGCGCGTGGTGCCGAGGATGCCGGCGGCTTGCGCGCGCGCCCCGATCTCGGCCGGGGCGAGGGCGCCGAGGCCGGCGGATTTGGCGGCGAAGCCCAACGTCATGAAGCCTCCGACATAGGTGGGCACGGCGGCGAGATAGGCGCCGACGTGGGGGAAGAAGCGGCGCCGGCGCAGGCTGGTTGCGCGCAGTTCCTCCTCCTGCAGGAAGGGCACGCCGCACTGGTTCACGATCAGCCCCGCGGAGCGCAGGATGCGGGCGCAGTGGGCGTAGAAATCGTCGGTGAAGAGCACCTCGCCGACGCCGATGGGGTCGGTGGAATCGACGATGACGGCGTCGAACGAGGAATCGGCGGCGCGCCTCACATAGTCGATGCCGTCGCCCACGATGACCTCGGCGCGGGGATCGTCCCACGCCGCGCCGCCGATCGCGGGGAGGAATTCGCGGGCGAGGCGGATGACCTCGCCGTCGATCTCGACCATCACGGCGCGCGCCACGCCCCGGTGCTGGAGCACGCGCCTGAGCACCCCGCCGTCTCCGGCGCCGATGATGAGCACGTCGCGGCAGGCGCCGTGGGCGAGGAGGGGCACGTGGACCAGCATTTCCTGATAGACGAACTCATCCCCCTCGGTGATCTGGATGACGCCGTCGAGCACCATGACGCGGCCGTGGGAGGCGCTTTCGAAGAGGACGATGTCCTGGAAGTCGCTGGTCACGCGGGCGAGTTCGCGCACCACGCGGAAGCGCTGCCCCCAGTCGGCATAGAGGGTCTCGTTCAGCCAGATGTCCGCAGCCATGCATCAATCCTCGATCGAAGGAAGGCTCAAAAGATGGGGGTCCGGGGCCGCCCCGCCGCGGGCGCGCGTTCGCACGACGGCCCCGGTCTCGACCCCAAGGCCGGGGCCTGAGGCCCCGGACCCCCGATCCTTTAGGTCAGCAAGCCTCGCTTGTGCTCCGACAACTGGATGGCGGCGGGCTTGAAGGCGCCCTTCAGCGTCGCGATCGAGTGGTAGGGGTTGCAGGCGCCGCACATGAAAATGTCGAGCGAGGCGAAGTCCCGCTCCGGCCAGGTGTGGATGGAGATATGGCTCTCCGCCAGCACCAGCACGCCGGAGACCCCGCCGTTGGGCGAGAAATGGTGGAAATGGCTGTGCAGGATGGTCGCCCCGGCGGCTTCGGCCGCGGCCTTGAGGGCCTGGTCGATGGCCTCCGGATCGGCGAGGTTGGAGGCCCCCCAGAAATCGAGCAGAAGATGCGTGCCGGCGAACTTCACGCCGTCGCGCTCGACGAAATAGTCCTTGTCCACCGTGCTCTCGGCGGGTGTATCGATCGTCTGGTTCTCGCTCGGAGCGTCCGAGACCATCCCCAGTCGGGCAAGTGCGTTCATCGCGAACCCCCAAACCAGCAGACAGCCTTGAGGCGGCGCGCCCGGATGGCACGCCGCGGCGGGGCAGGGCGCGCGTTATGCGGGCGGCGGGACGGGGATGCAAGTGAATTTTCGCCCTGCGTCCCCGGCGCGGGGGCAGGCCGCCATCACGGCTTGCCGATCGCCTTGAGGGCGGCGGGGAGGGTGCGGGCGAGCGCGATGCTCTCGGTGGCGCGCGGCAGGTCGGCGAGCGCGCTGACCGGGCCGGCGGTGAGCAGACGGAACATCTTGCCCACCGCCCCGTTGCCCATGCGCGGGCCCGCGCTCTTGCGCAGCCGGGCCAGCGTCGCCGTGTCGCCGGCGTGGGCGGCGGCGGTGGCGAGACGGAGGAGGAGGTTCGCCGCCGCCGGGTCGAGGGTGCCGCCGGGCGGCACCGTCATGGCGACGAGCGCGGCCAGCGCAGCCTCCGCCCCCTTCCAGTGCCCGCTGCGCGAGAGCAACCGCGCGCGCAGATCCTCGGCCGCCGGGGTGCCGAGCGCGACCAGCGCGTCGATCGCCGGGGCGAGCTGGCCCTCGCGGGCGGAGGCGCGGGCGAACAGCAGGGTGCGGCGGGCGGCCAGCCCCGGCGGCAGGGCGGCGAAGGCAGAGCGGTCGAGCGCCGTGAGCGCGGAGGCGGCCTTGCCCTGTTCGAGATCCATGGCGGCGAGGCGGGCGCCGAAGCGGGCGCGGATGACCCCGGGCGGGGCCTTCTCCATCAGCCGCGCCAGCACCGGAACTGCCCGCGCCGGCAGATCGAGCGCCACCAGCCGGCGTGCGAGCCCGGCGGCGAGCCGCTCTCCGGCGGCGCCATGGGGCACCAAGTCGGCGTTCTCCTGCACCAGCGCCACCAGTTCGAGCGGCGGAACGGTGCGCAGCACGGCGGGCGCCAGGAGGGACGCGAAATCGGCCGCCAGCCGCGCGTGGACCAGCGGCGCCTGGGCGGGAAAGAGCTGGGCGGTCCGCCGCAATAGGGCCAGCGCACGCCGGTACTGCCGGCTCGCCATCCGCAGACGCGCCACCTCGAGCCGCAGGGCGAGCTCCCGCCGTGGCCCGCGCCAGGCGTAGAACAGACGGTCGAGGGCCCGGGCGGCGGTTGCCTTGGTGATTTCGCCGCGGGCGAGCCGCAGCTTCACCCCGCGGATCGCAGCGCGGGCGGCGAGCAGCCGGTCGCTGCTGCGCGCCATCCGCTGGTAGTCCGCCAGCGCCTGCCCGGTCTTGCCCTGGCGCGCCGCGAGCATGGCGGCGGCCATGCGCAGGGCCTTCGCCTCCGGCATCCGCGCGATCAGCGCCGCGGCTGCCGCCCGCTGTCCGCCGCGCACCATGGTCTCGGCCGCCAGCGGCAGCAGCCGGGCCCGCAACGGCGCGGGATAGGCGAGTAGCAGCGGCAGGGTGGCGGCGAAACCGGCGGCGGCGACCGGCGAGCCGGGATGGCGGGTGGCTTCGGCGGTGGCGCGCCAGAGGGTGATCTCGTCGGTGCCGTCGAGGCTGGAGGCGAACAGGCTGGCGCTGCCCCGCGGGTCGCCGGCGAGCCAGGAGGCCGCGCCCCAGAGACCCTTCCACAGCGGGCGCTGCGCGGCGGCGGGGTCTTCGCGGGCGGCCAGGCGGAGGACGCCGCGCGCTTCCACCCCCATGCCGAGCCCGATCATCGATTGCGCCTCCGCCAGCCGGGCACGGGTGCGCGAGAGCGGCGGCGCGGTGGCGGCGGCGTCGAGCGCCGAGAGCAGCCGCCCGTAGAGCAGCCGTGTCGGCAGGTCGGCGAAGTCGAAACGGCGGGAGAAGCTCGCCGCGTCGGCGAGTGCCGCGGCACTCCCAGGCTCGGTTTGCAGCGCCAGCGCTACCCCGCCCGCGCCGAGCAGGAACCCGCGGTGGCGGGCGCGCAGCGTCAGCCGGTCCGACAGCGGGGTCACCACCACGCCGAGCCAGGAGGGATCGAGGGTGAATTGGGGATAGCGCCGCACCACCGCGAGACCGGGTCCGGCGACGCGGGCGGTGCCGATGAGCAGCGGCCCGCCGGTTACGGGGTCGGGCACCACCACCGACGCGCCATGGTGGGGGAGGGCGAACCAGAGCGCGCCGCCGATCACCTGCGGCGCGAGCGGCGGCACCGGCGGCGGCGAGGGCACCGCCGCCACCGTCCAGCCGGCGGTGTCGCGGGCGAGGCGAAGCTGGTAGCGCGGCGGCAGCACGACGCGCAGCAGGGTCGCCCCCGGTAGCAGCCGGACGGTGCCGGCGCCCAGGATCGGCACCTCGCGCACGCCCGCCATGTCGATCGGGCGCTGCGTGTCGAACACCACCATTCCGTCCCGTCCGCGGGCGAAGGCGGCGGCGCCGACGCCGGGGGCGAAGGGCATGCGGATCGCAGCACCCGCCACCCCCCGCGGCAGGACCACCGGGACGGCGGCGAGCGTGAGCGGCGCCGCCCCGAGCGGGGCCGGCCCGGCGCTGAGCGGGACCGCCGGCCCGAGGGTGCGCGACGGCGCGGCGGAGACGGTCGCGG
>DAHWFB010000037.1 GCA_027326105.1 Acetobacteraceae bacterium | reverse complement strand
GCGCGCCGCCGCCGCCGTGCTTGCCCGCAGCCCGCTCGCCGCCCGCAACGGCGCGCTGCACGCGGCCGCGGCCGCCCTGCGCGCGGCGCGCCCCGCGATCCTCGCCGCCAACGCGGCCGACCTCGCTGCGGCCGGCGGCACCCCCGCCTTCCGCGAGCGCCTGGCGCTCGACGAGGCGCGGGTGGAGGCGATGGCCGCGGGGCTGGAGGCGGTCGCCGCTGCCCCCGATCCGCTCGATCGCGTGCTCGCCGCCTGGACCCGGCCCAACGGGCTCGCCTTCGAACGCCGCTCCTGCCCGATCGGCGTCATCGGCATGATCTACGAAAGCCGCCCCAACGTGGGCGCGGACGCCGCCGGCCTCTGCCTCAAGTCGGGCAACGCGGTGATCCTGCGCGGCGGCGCGGAGGGGCTGCGCTCGACGCTCGCGATCCACGAGGCGATCAGCCGCGGCCTCGACCGCGCCGGGCTTCCCGCCGCCGCGGTGCAGACCGCCCCCACCGCCGATCGGGCCTATGTCGCCGCCATGCTCGCCGCCGCGGGGCGCATCGACCTCATCATCCCGCGGGGCGGCAAGAGCCTAGTCGAACGGGTGCAGGCCGAGGCGCGGGTGCCCGTGCTCGCCCATGCCGAGGGGCTCAACCACACCTATGTCCACGCCAGCGCCGCGCCCGACATGGCCCGCCGCGTCCTCGCCAACGCCAAGCTGCGCCGCCCCGGCGTGTGCGGTGCGACCGAAACCCTGCTGATCGACGCCGCCGCCGCGCCCGCCCTGCTGCCCGCCCTGATCGGGGATCTCGCGGCCCGCGGCTGCGCCTTCCGCGCCGACCCCCGCGCCCGCGCCATCCTGCCCGCGCTTCCCGCCGCCAACGAGAGCGACTTCGACACCGAGTGGCTCGACGCCATCCTTTCGGTGAAGGTGGTCGACGGGATCGAGGAGGCGCTGGCCCACATCGCGCGCCACGGCAGCGCCCACACCGAGGCCATCATCGCCGAGGATCGGGCGGCGGCGGAGCATTTTCTCGACCGGGTGGACGCCGCGGTCACCCTGTGGAACGCCTCCACCCAGTTCTGCGACGGCGGCGAATTCGGCTTCGGCGCCGAGATCGGCATCGCCACCGGCCGGCTGCACGCGCGCGGCCCGGTCGGGCTCGAACAGCTCACCACCTTCCGCTACGTCGTCCGCGGCAGCGGCCAGGTGCGCCCCTGACCCCGAACCGCTGCCCCGAACCCCTGCCCCGCTTCGGGGACGGCCGCCGCGGCCGTGTCGGTCTCCTCGGCGGCTCCTTCAACCCCGCCCATGAGGGCCACCGCCACATCGCCCAGGCCGCACTCGCGCGGCTGCGCCTCGATGCGGTCTGGCTCCTGGTCTCCCCGGGCAATCCACTGAAGCCCGCCGCCGGCATGGGCGCCCTGCCCGCCCGCCTCGCCGCCGCGCGCACCATCGCGGACGGGCGGCGCATCCTCTCCACCGCCATCGAAGCGGCCCTCGGCACCCGCTTCACCGCCGATACCATCGCCACCCTTCGCCGCCGCTTCCGCCGCGTCCGCTTCGTCTGGCTGATGGGGGCGGACAATCTCGCCCAGCTGCCGCGCTGGCGGCGCTGGCGCGAGCTCGTCGCCGCGGTCCCCTTCGCCGTCTTCCCCCGCCCGGGCGAGACCCGCCACGCACTCGCCGGCCGCGCCGCCCGCCGCCTCGCGCGCTTTCGCCGCCCGGCGCGCGCCGCGGCGGCGCTCGCGCTGGCCGATCCCCCCGCCTGGCTGCTCGTTCCGGTCCGGCTCCACGCCGCCTCGGCGAGCGCCATCCGCGCCCAGGGCCCTGGCCCGGCACAACCCCACGGAGGCGCGTCATAGCCCGCAGACCCCCCACGCCGCCGGCCGATCCGCCGGGCGCGCCCCGCCGCCCGGCCAAGCGCAAGCCGCCGGTACCCGTGCCCACCTCGCCGCCCAGCCCGGGCACACCGCGCAAGAAGGCGGTGATCGCCGGCCCCCGCCGCACCGTGCGCGAGAGCCGCGCCGAGCCTTCGGCCCTCGAACGGCTGCAGGGGATGATCGTCGGCAGCCTGGAGGACGACAAGGCGGAATCCATCGTCACCCTCGATCTCTCCGGCAAGGCGAGTTTCGCCGACCGCATGGTGATCGCGACCGGCCTCGCCGACCGCCAGATCACCGCGATGGCCGGCCATCTCGAGGAGAAGCTCCACCAGGCCGGGCTCAAGCGGGTGCAGATCGAGGGCGCCGCCGGCTCGGACTGGGTGCTGGTGGATGCCGGCGACATCGTCGTCCACCTCTTCAAGCCGGCCGCCCGCGCCCTCTACGCGCTCGAGAAGATGTGGGGTGCGGACCTCGACGAGGCGCCCTGAGGGTGGCGCGATGGCCCCGCCGCGCCCCTCCTGGCGGCTGATCGCGGCGGGCAGGATGCGGGCCGGCCCGGAAGCCGAGCTCTTCGATCGCTATGCCTCCCGCCTCTCGCCGCCGCTGGCGCTGGTCGAAGTCCCCGAAGCGCGCGGCAGCGCGGCGGAGATCCTCCGCCGCGAGGGTGCGGCGATCGCCGCCGCTCTCGATGCGCGCGATCTCGTCGTCGCCCTCGACTCGGGCGGCCTCGCCGAATCCTCGGATGGCTTCGCCCGCCGCCTCGCCGCCTGGCGCGGCCAGGGCCGGCCGCTCGCCTTCCTGATCGGCGGCGCCGAAGGGCTTGACGCTCCCCTGATCGCCCGCGCCGCGCATGTTCTCTCCCTCGGCCCGCCCACCTGGCCGCACCTGCTCGCCCGCGCCCTGCTCACCGAACAGCTCTACCGCGCCCAGTCGATCGCCGCGGGCCACCCCTACCATCGTGCCCGCGCGCGTGCCCGCGTGCCATGACCCGCCCCCGCCCCGACTTCACGCGCGAATCCGCCGCCGGCGGCCTGGTCGCCGGGGTGGACGAGGTCGGGCGCGGCCCGCTGGCCGGCCCGGTGTTCGCCGGCGCGGTGATCTTCCCCCACGGCGTCCCCGCCCCGCTCGCCGCCGCGATCGACGATTCCAAGCGGCTTGATCCCGCCCGGCGGGCGAGCGTCGCCGCCGCCATCCGCGCGAGCGGGGCGCTGTGGGCGCTCGGCGCCGCCTCGGTGGCCGAGATCGAGCGCCGCAACGTGCTCGGCGCCGCCCTGCTCGCCATGCGGCGCGCCGTCCTGCGGCTGCCGCTGCCGCCCGATTTCGCGCTCATCGACGGGCCGCACCTGCCCGATCTGCCCTGCCCCGCAAGTGCGCTGGTAGGCGGCGACGGTCTGTCGCTCTCCGTCGCCGCCGCCGCCATTCTCGCCAAGGTGGCGCGCGACCGGCTGATGGCCCGCCTCGCCTGCCGCCACCCCGACTACGGCTGGGAGCGCAACGCCGGCTACGGCACCGCGGCCCACCTCGCGGGACTTGCCCGCTGCGGCGCCTCGCCCCACCATCGCGCCGGCTTCGCCCCGGTGCGCGCCGCCCGGTTGATCCCGGTCAAGGCAGCGGTGCCCGGAAGCCGACAGGAAGGCGAGGAAACGGAAGGAGATCCGACATGGTCGAGGACTGGCGGGCGCTGATCGGCGCCATGAACGGGGCGGTGCGCGATCTGCGCCACGCCGCGCCCGAGGTGATGAAGAGCTTTGCCGACATGGCCCGCGCGGCCCACGCCGGCGCGGCGCTCGATGGCGCCACCAAGGAACTCATCGCGCTCGCGATCGGTGTCGCCACCCGCTGCGCGCCCTGCATCGCCTACCACGCCGAAGGCGCGGTCAAGGCCGGCGCGAGCCGGGCGCAGGTCGCGGAGACGCTGGCGATGGCGATCTACATGGGGGCCGGCCCTTCGGCCATGTATGCCGCGGAGGCGCTCGAAGCGGTCGATCAGATGATCGCGGCCAAACCCCCCGCCTGACCCCGGGCAGCGGCCGCCTCCGCGACCGCCGGTCCGGCGCCTGCGACCACGCCGGCGCTCAGGCCCGGCGCTCAGGCCCGGCGCTCAGGCGTGGATGAGCGTGCCGATGCCGCCTTCGGTGAAGAGTTCGAGCAGGCAGGCGTGGTCGATCCGCCCGTCCAGGATGGTCGCGCCCCTCACTCCGGCCGCGACCGCCGCGGTGCAGGTCTCCACTTTCGGGATCATGCCGCCGTGGATGGTGCCGTCGGCGAGCGCGGCCGCCACCTCGGCCATCGACAGGTCGGGGATGAGCGTGCCGGCACGGTCGAGCACGCCGGCCACGTCGGTCAACATCAGCAGCCGGTTCGCACCCAGCGCGCCGGCGATCGCGCCGGCCACGGTGTCGGCGTTGATGTTGTAGGTCTGTCCCGCCTCGTCCATCCCCACCGGGGCGATCACCGGAATGAGACCGGCCCCGGTCAGCGCATGGATGACCCGGGGATCGAGGCTTTCGGGCTCGCCGACGAAGCCGAGGTCGAGCACTTCCTCGATATGGCTGCCCGGGTCGCGCCGCGTCCGGGTCAGCTTGCGGGCGCGGATCAGCCCGCCGTCCTTGCCGGAAATGCCCACCGCGAGGGCACCGGCGCGGGTGATCAGCCCGGCGACCTGTTTGTTGACGGTGCCGGCGAGCACCATCTCCACCACCTCGACCATGGCGGCGTCGGTGACCCGGAGCCCATCGACGAAGCGCGAGGTGATGGCGAGCCGGTGGAGCATGGCGTTGATCTGTGGCCCGCCCCCGTGCACCACCACCGGGTTGATGCCGACCTGCTTGAGGAGGGCGATATCCTCGCCGAATCGGGTCGCCAGCGCCTCCTCGCCCATGGCGTGGCCGCCGTATTTCACCACGATGGTGGCGCCCGCGTAGCGGCGCAGATAGGGCAGCGCGTGGGCGACCACGCGCGCCTGCGCCTGCGCCTCGGCGTGGGAAACGGGCGAGCCGCTCATGGAATCCTTCCTTTCGATTGCCGGCGGCCGGGAAACTGCGTTCCCGCCCGCCCCCCGTCAAGCCACGCCGGCCCGCGTCCCCACCCACGCCGGGTCAGGAATCGAGCGAAAGTTTTTGCTTCTTTTTTTCAAAAAAGAAGTTCTTTCCTGAAAGAAAGAACCAAAGAACTTTTACCCGCTCTGGTCTCTCCGATGGCCGCGACCTACCCCGGAGTGGC
>DAHWFB010000024.1 GCA_027326105.1 Acetobacteraceae bacterium | reverse complement strand
CAACCAGTACCACACCTTCCTCGGCGCCTCGAACAGCGCCGCCTGAGGCGATCGGCCCAGGCTTTCCACTCTCTCCGCGCGGGAGGGGCCGGGTCGGCCCTTCCCGCCGCGGCGGATTTTCCCCATTCTCCCGACCCGCCGCACCTCCCTCCTTCATCCCCCCCTTCATCCCCGGTAGCGCAGCGCCCCGACCAGCAGGGCGAAGGCCGCCGAGGGCTGCCGCCGGCTCGGATAATAGAGGTGATAGCCGGCGAACGGCGGGCACCAGTCTTCGAGCACGCGGATGAGGCTCCCCCCGGCGACGAGCCCCGCCACCTGGTCTTCCAGCAGACAGGCGAGGCCGAACCCGGCGGCCGCGGCGCGCAGGATCATCGGCACGTCGTTGAACGTGCACTGCCCCTCCACCCGCACCCGCAGCGCACGCCCATCCTTCTCCAGCTCCCAGGCATAAAGCCCCCCGACGGTCGGCAGGCGGAGATTGATGCAGCGATGCTGCGCGAGATCCTGCGGGCTGCACGGCCGGGGCTGCGCGGCGAAATAGCCCGGCGACCCGACCACCGCCATGCGCAGATCGGGCCCGATGCGCACCGCCACCATGTCCTTGGCGATCGACTCGCCGAGCCGGATGCCGGCATCGAAGCGCTCGGCCACGATGTCGGTGAAGCCGGAGTCGATCGCGATCTCGATCTGGATCTCGGGGTACTCCGCCAGCAGCGGCTCCAGCGCCGGCCACAGCAGCGTGTTTGCCGCGTGCGCGGACGTGGTGATGCGGATGGTTCCGGCAGGCCTCGCGCGCATCTCGCGCAAGGCGGCGAGTTCGGCCGCGATCGCATCGAGCGCCGGACCCAGCACCCCGAGCATCCGCTCGCCCGCCTGCGTGGGTGCCACGCGCCGCGTGGTGCGCGTCAGCAGCCGGACGCCGAGCCGGGCTTCCAGCCGCCGGATGGTATGGCTGAGCGCCGATTGGGAGGTGCCGAGCCGGGCCGCCGCGCGGGTGAAGCTCTCCTCCCGCGCCACCGTCGCGAAGGCGTTGAGATCGACCAGTTCCTCGCGCTGCATTGATGAAAGCTGGACATCAGACCATGCCGCGTCAAGCCTCTGGTCCGGCACCGCCGCCGCGCCCATCTGCTCGGCCACCAGGGACGGAGAGGAAGCATGGACATCAGGCGCAGCGGCTCGCAGCCCTCCGCGCGGGGGCCGGAGAGCTATTTCACCGGAACGGTCAGGATCGACGCACCCTTCAGCGGCGGGGATGGCGCCCGCGTCGGCGGCGCGACCGTCACCTTCGAGCCGGGCGCACGCACCGCCTGGCACACTCATCCGCTCGGCCAGACCCTTCTGGTCACCGCCGGGCTGGGGCGGGCGCAGCGCGCGGGCGGCCCGATCGAGGAAATCCGCCCCGGCGATATCGTCTGGTTCGCGCCCGGCGAGAAGCACTGGCACGGCGCCGCCCCCGATTGTGCGATGACCCACATCGCCATCGCCGAAAAGCTCGACGGCAAGGTGGTCGACTGGCTGGAGAAGGTGAGCGACGAACAATACGCGGCCGCTGGGACGCGCTGACCGCCGCCCGACCTTGGCCGGGCGCGGCTCCGCTCAGTGCCGCGCCGGTGCCGCCGTGTCGAGCAGTTCGGCGATGGCGGCGCGCGCGCCGCGGCGGGCGAGCGCATCGCAGGCCGCGGTGAGCCCCGCCGCCACGCGCGGATCGGCCGCCAGATCCGCCCCGAAAATCGCGCTGACACCGAGCAGCGCCCTCACCCGATCCACCGGCGCCGGGCCCGCCTGCTCGATCCGGCGGCGCAGGTCGGCGGCCAGCGGGTCGCGCACGTCGATCTCGCGGCCCGCCTCGTCGCGCCCGCCGACGTAGCGCATCCAGCCCGCGACCGCGAGCATCAGGCACGGCGAGGCGCGGTCGTGGGCGAGATTCTCGCGCAGCGTCGAAAGCAGCCGCTGGGGCAATTTCTGTGAGCCGTCCATGGCGATCTGCCAGGTGCGATGGCGGATCGCCGGGTTGGCGTAGCGGGCGAGCAGGCTCGCGGCGTAGACCGCGAGATCGAGCCCCGGCGGCGCGGTCAGCGCGGGGATGACCTCGCGCCAGAAGCGCCCGAGGAAGCGGGCGAACAGCGGGTCGGCCACCGCCGCGCCGATGCTCTCGTGCCCGGCGAGATAGCCGAGATAGGCGAGTGCCGAGTGCGAACCGTTCAGCATCCGGAGCTTGGCGTGCTCGAACGGGGCGACGTCGGCTGCGAACTGCACCCCGGCGCGCTCCCAGGCGGGGCGGCCGCCCGGGGCGAACCGATCCTCGATCACCCATTGGCCGAAGGGCTCGTGGATCACCGGGGCGGCGTCTTCGAGCCCGGTGAGTTCGGCGACCCACGCGCTCTCGCCGGGGGCGGCGGCGGGGACGATGCGGTCGACCATGCTGGCCGGAAAGGCCACCTCGCGCTCGATCCAGCCGGCCAGCCCGGGCTCGCCGAGGGCGGCGAAATCGCGCACCAGCGCGCCGAGCAGGCGGCCGTTGGCGGGCAGATTGTCGCAACTCGCGACCGTGAAGGGAGCCAGGCCCGCGCCCCGGCGGCGCGCGAGCGCGGCGACCAGCAGCCCGACCGCGCTCCCCGGCGCCTCGGGGTGGGCGAGATCGTGGCGGATGGCGGGATGGGCGGCGTCGAGCCGGCCGGTGGCGGGGTCGTGGCAGTAGCCCTTCTCGGTCACCGTCAGGGTGACGATCGCGGTCTCCGGCGCCGCCAGCCGCGCGACCAGCCGCTCGGGGCTCGCGGGCGCCACCAGCACGTCGAGCAGGCAGCCGACCAGGCGGGCGCGCGGGCCGGCCGCGTCGTTCGCCACCGTGGTATAGAGGAAGTCCTGCGGCGCCAGCCGCTCGCGCTGGTCGGGGTGGCGCAGGCTCGCCCCCACGATGCCCCAATCGCCCCCTGCCCCGCTCTCGCCCGCCAGCACCTCCTCGGTGAACAGCGCGCCATGGGCGCGGAAGAAGGCGCCGAGCCCGAGATGGACGAGGCGCGGGCGCAGCCGCCCCCGCTCATAGGCGAACCGCGCGACCGCCGGCCGGGCGGCGGCCAGCGTCGCCGCGCAGAGCCGGGGGAAAGGGGAGGTTTCCATCGCTCCCGGATAGAACGGCGGGGCGCCCTTGTCGATCGGCCCCCGCCCGCCGCCGGTGACGCACGTCCGCTGCCCGTCCGTCGCGGCGGGCCGCCGGGAGGCGGGCAACGCCCGTCACGTCCACAGGCTCTCCGGAGTGATGATCTCGAACGGAACGATGCGCTGCTCGATCGAGGCGGTCTCCCTGCGCTCGATGAGATGGAGCATGACGTCGAGCAGCTCCTCCGGAAGCCGATCCATGGGATGGCGAAGTGCCGCGGTGATCAGCCCCTCGCTCAGCCCCTTCCGCCCCTCGGGGCCGATATCGCGGCAGACGATCCTGATCTGGCGCGCCGGCGGCAGTTCGCGCATCGCCTGCACGACGCCCGAGATGCCACCGCCGTTGACGCAGATGCCGATCAGATCGGGCTCTTCCCTGAACAGCCCGCAGACGATCTCGTAGGCACGCTCGGGCTCTTCCTGGGTCAGCAGTGTCTCGCCGACCTGGATCCCGGGCGCATGCTCCCGCATGTAGGAGCGAAAGCTCGCATCCGAAATGTCCTGGCACTGGTAGCGGTGGCTGCCGATGAAGGGAAAGATCTTGCCGGGCCGGCCGGCGGTCTGGCTCAGCAGCCAGGCGGCGGTGCGTCCCGCCTTCCAATTGTCGGTGCCGACGAAGCCCGCCCGGCTGGCGGCCGACAGATCCGAGATGTAGGCGACAACCGGGACCCCCTTGGCGCGCAGCTCGTCGATCGCCTGGCTGACCAGGGGATGATCGGCGGTGACGACCGCGATCGCGTCCGCCGTCTTGCCCAGGCCGAGCAATTTGGCGGCAACGGCTTCGGGCGCGAGATCATCGGCGAACTGCACTTCCGGCTCGATCACGACGTCCGCTCGCCGCCCGACCGCTGCGATGATCGCCTGGGCGTAGAGCTGATACAGCGGCCGGTGCGACTGCTGCATCAGGAACGCCAGATGCCGCTGTGGCAGATTGGCCCGCCGCCGCTCGCGCAGCGCGCCGAGCCCGTAGAAGCCGATCGCCTGCGCGGCGTCCATGATGCGCTCCACGGTCTCCTGGCGCACCGCGCCGCTTCCGTGCAGCAGCCGGTTCACCGTCGAAAGGCTCACTCCCGCCGCCTTCGCCAGGCTGGCCGTCGTCGGCCGGTTCATACCCACCTCCCGCACGATACCATTCTTGATTGATACGTTTTGGAATAATACGCCAAAGCCGCCAGACCCCATTTGCTTTTCCGAAGCATGGAATTTATAGAACGTCCCACCGAAATCGGAAACCACCCGATCATCGGTTTAGGGGAGAAATGGCATGAAACACACCAAAAGTCTTGTCACGGCAGCGGCGGCGGCAGCCTTCGGGTAGTCGGCGCCTCCATCACCATCGTCGCCCCGGACTGGGTGCCCGCGGCCGGCGTCCGCTGAGGAATACTACCCCGGTGTCCGGCCGACCGATCCATCCAGGCGGGCGGCAGGAGCGCCGGCGAACGCCCGGAGTCCGGTGTGGCAGAGCGACGCCAACGCGCGCCCGCAGCGCGCCGGGTCTGCAATAGCCGCGTTCCGGTGCCTCGTCCTTATGCCACCTGGCTTGGCATAAAATGGCACGACTACGCTACTTCGTCGCATACGGCGTTTTCTACGCGCACACAAGTTATCGAGCCTTGCATCGCCGCCGGGGCAGGTCCGGCAAACAATAGGGGAGGAATGACATGAAGCACGCGAAACATCTCGTCACGGCACTGGCCACGGCGGCCCTCTTGGTGGCCGGCGGCGCCACCGCCATGGCGAAGCCGCACGGCGCTAAGATCTTCGTCATCGGCGGCAAGCCGAGCGACCCGTTCTGGTCCAAGGTCAAGCGCGGCGCCGACGATGCCGGCCTCGTCGTCAGGGCCCAGGGCGGCTCGGTCACCTGGCTCGGCCCGCAGAACTACGACAACCTCGGCCC
>DAHWFB010000020.1 GCA_027326105.1 Acetobacteraceae bacterium | reverse complement strand
CCGCGCGCCAGCGGTCAAGGGGTGAGGCCGAGCGCCGGGTCCGAAGGCGGCAAGCCGAGCAGCGTATCGACGCGGCGGACGACGGCCGCGCGGAGCGGCTTTTTCGCCGCGAGGGCGAGCTGGAAATGGCGCGCGGCGGCGATCGCATGATCACGGGCGATGATCTCGGCCGGGGTCGTGTCCGGCAATGCGAGGGCGGCGAGCATCGCGCGGTCGTACGCCGCGATCCGACCCACCTCCGAATTCGGGGCGGCGGAGGCCAGCGCTTGGGCATTGGCGTGGGCGGCATTCAGCGCACCGAGGGCACGGGAGATCTCCCCGGAATTGGCCGGCCCGATGCCAGGAACACCGGCCGCGCTTCCCGGCGCGCCGCCGCTCGCTGGGCCGGCGCCGTGGCTCGCGGACTGGCCCGCGACGCCGCCGTTCCCGCCGCCATGGCCGTCGCCGTTCCCGCCGCCATGACCGCCGCCATTTCCGCCGCCGGCGCCATGGGCGAACGCGGGCGAAACGCCGCAGGGCAGAACCGGGGACAGCCCCATCGAGCCACCGGCGAGCACGATCGCGAGACCGACGGTGGCACCGAGATCTCGCATGCGATCAGCAACGCGCTTCATAGCTTGTCTCCATTGCCCAAGAATTGCCCAGGAATTCGCCAAGAAATCTCCCAAGAGTGGAAGCGAGCACCATCCCCCGCCGCGGCGCGGACCACGCCAGGGCGGGGCGTCCGGCCGGGGTGGGACAGGATCCCTTGTAGATCGTCGCGCGGCGGCCGGCCAGATTCGTGTTGTCGTGCGGCGGGCGCGGTGCGGCGAGCACGCGGGGCGGGGATGGCGGCGAAGTTCCCGAGGCCCGGCATCGGGCGCGGGCGCGGCAGACTCCGCCCACCGCCCGCCGCCGCCGCCCGCCGGCGCTGCGGGCCCGACGTTGATCCACGTCAATGCCGGCCGGCGCCGCGGCTGCGAGGTGCACAGGATCGCCGGGGCCGCTCCGCCCGCCGGCGGCGAGGAGAGCATGGCCGATCCTGCATTTTCCACCGCCATCCTGCGGGGTGGCCTGCGTCTGCTGCCGCAGCCCGTGGTGGCGGCCGGCGCCGCGCTGCTGCTGCGCCGGATCGGGCGCGGCCATCCCGCGCTGTTTCGCGCCCTGGAGGCGCTGCCGCCCGCCCGCCTGTGCATCGAGATCACCGGTCTGCCGCACCGCTTTCTGCTCCAGCTCGGCGGCCCGCCGCGGCTTGCCGTGGCACGCGGCGGCCGCCCCGATGCCGATGCGCGCATCCGCGGGAGCCTGGAGAGCCTGCTCGGGCTGCTGGAAGGCCGGCTCGACAGCGACACGCTGTTCTTTTCCCGCGCCATCACCGTCGAGGGCAACAGCGCCATCGTGGTCGGGCTGCACAACCAGCTCGAGCGCGACCGCATCGATCTGCCGGCCGAACTGGGCGCGCTGCTCGGCCCGCTCGCCCGCCCGGCGCGGGCCGGCGCGCGCCGGCTCGAAACCATCGCCGGGCGGATCCGGACCCGCCTGACCGCCGCCCACCGCGCCCTGCACGACGGCGAACCGCACGACGGCGAACCGGCGCCCGCCGCCGCCGAGATCGCGGCGTTGCGCGGCGAAATCGATCGTCTGGCCCGGCGCCTGGCCCGGATCGAACGGGGCCGGGCCGGCCGGCCCGAGGAGAGCCCGACATGAGTCCGCCAGCGTCGCTCGAACTCGTCTGCCCGGCGGGAACGCCGGCCGCCCTGCACGCCGCGATCGAGGCCGGCGCGGATACCGTCTATTGCGGCTTTGCCGACGCCACCAACGCCCGCAACTACCCCGGGCTGAACTTCAGCCGCGCGGAGATGCGCGCGGGCATCGCCCATGCGCACCGGCAGGGGCGGCGGGTGCTGGTCGCCATCAATACCTTTCCCCGCGCGGGAGAGACCGCGCTCTGGCAGCGGGCGGTGGACGATGCCGCCGGCTGCGGGGCGGACGGGGTGATCCTCGCCGATCTCGGCGTGCTCGACCATGCGGCGACCCGCCACCCCGCCTTGCGCCGCCATCTCTCGGTGCAGGCGGCGGCGGCGAACCCGCTCGCCATCGGCTACTACCGGGAACGCTTCGCCATCAGCCGGGTGGTGCTGCCGCGGGTGCTGGCGCTCGCCGAGGTCGCCGCCCTGGTCGGCGCGATCGCGGTCGAGGCGGAGGTGTTCGCCTTCGGCTCGCTCGGCACCATGGTCGAGGGACGGTGCTATCTGTCCTCCTACATCACCGGGCGTTCGCCGAGCAGCGACGGGGTCTGCGCCCCGGCCGAATGCGTCACCTATCGCGAGGACGGCGACGGCTTGCGCGCCATGCTCGGGGACGCGGTGCTGAACCGCTTCGGGCCCGGCGAGCCGCGGTCCTACCCGACCCCGTGCAAGGGCCGGTTCGCGACCTTCGGGCAGCCCTCCTATCTGTTCGAGGAACCGGTCGGGCTCAATGCCAGCGGCATCCTCGCCGAGTTGCGGGCCGCCGGGGTCACCGCGTTGAAAATCGAGGGACGCCAGCGGGGCCGCGCCTACGTGAGCGAGGTGGTGAGTTGTTTCCGCGCCCTGCTCGATGCGCTCGCCGCCGGCCTTCCGCCGCCGCCGGTAGCGAGGCTGGCGGCGCTGAGCGAAGGCGGCAAGGAGACGCTCAGCGCCTACCGGAGCGGCTGGCGATGACGGCCGCGGCGAAGCTCACCCTGGGGCCGCTCCTGTTCCACTGGCCGGCCGAGCGAAGGCGGGATTTCTATTTCCGCATCGCCGACGAGGCCTGTCTCGACACCGTCACCCTGGGCGAGGTGGTATGCGCCAAGCGCGAGCCGTTCTTCGCCGACCATCTGCCGCAGGTGATCGAGCGCCTCGAGGCCGCCGGCAAAGAGGTCACCATCGCGACCCTCGCCCTGATCACGACGCCGCGCGAGCTGGCCGCGATCGGCGGGCTCGCCGAGGCAGGGCTCGTGGTGGAAGCGAACGATGTCACCGCGATCCGCGCGCTCGCCGGCCGGCCCTTCATCGCCGGGCCGATGATCAATCTGTTCAATGAGGCGACGCTGGATTTCCTGCGCCGGGAAGGCGCCACCCGGGCGGTCCTGCCGGTCGAGCTTTCCGCCGCCGCGATCGGCGTGCTCGCCGCGCGCGATCGGGCGCTGGAGACCGAAGTCCAGGTGTTCGGCCGCCAGGCGCTGGCGATTTCGATGCGCTGCTACCACGCCCGCGCCTACGGACTTCACAAGGACGGCTGCCAGTTCGTCTGCGAGCGCGACCCCGACGGGCTGGCGGCCGACCAGATCGACGGGCGCGGGCTCCTGCGCGTCAACGGCACCCAGACGCTGTCGCACGGCTATCTCGTGCTGTTGCGCGAACTGGCGGGGCTGGCTGCCGCGGGCGTCGGCCATTTCCGCCTCTCGCCGCAGGACGGGGTGGACATGGTCCGCGTGGCGGCGCTGTTCCGCGCGGTGGCGGACGGCGTGCTCGGTGCCGGCGAGGCCGAGGCGGCACTGCGCGCGATGGTGACCCCGGTGCCGTTCATCAACGGGTATTTCCACGGGCGGGAAGGCATGGCCTGGGTAGCGGCCGCCTGACGGGGGCTCGCCGCGACCCGATCGGCTTTGCCGTCCGCAGCGGGCCGATCGGCGCGCAAGAGGGCCCCCCATCGGCGGCAAAAAAGACCCCCCCTGGCAGCGGCTTGTGCCGGTAGTCCCTGGGGGGCCGCGCGTCGTGGGGTGCCCGTCCAGAGGCTGACGCGGTGGCGCGCGGGCGTGACGTATAGGTCACGCCTGTGGACCCGTCGGTGCCAGCCGCGAGCGGCGGCGAGGCGGCCGGGCGCGGTTCCGGAAGCGCCCGCTCTCGTTGCCGGTCTCGACGATGTCGCAGTGGCGCGCCCTGAGGGATTCGAACCCCCGACCCACAGCTTAGAAGGCTGTCGCTCTATCCGACTGAGCTAAGGGCGCGGCATCGTGGTCAATGGGTCCAGTTCTCGCCACGGCCGAAACGGAAATTGTCGGCGTAGGCCTTGGGCCGTACCGGGCGCGGGGCGGGCGGGGTCTCGACCTCGTAGACGAGGCCCTCGCGCTCGGCATAGGCGACGGCGGCCTCGCGCGAGGGAAAGAAGAGGCGAAGCTGGGCGCGGGTGTCGGCCCCGCCGCTCCAGCCCATCAGCGGGTCGGGCCGGCGTGGGGTTTCGGGTTCGTATTCCAGCACCCATTCTTGGGTCTTGGCGCGGCCAGACTGCATCGCGGTGCGCGGCGGAAGATAGATACGGACGCGCATCGTGCTCGTTCTCCTCGGTTCGATGGTCGGGGCGGCCGGACTCGAACCGGCGGCCTCGTGTACCCAAAACACGCGCGCTACCAGGCTGCGCCACGCCCCGCCTTCGGCGCCGCACCCTAGGAAGGGCCGGCGTGCTGCGCAAGGGTCACGGTTCGAGCAGTGCCGCGCGCAGGGCCTGCCAGGAACCGCGGTCCGGGGCGCAGAGCAGGCCGCCGGCGGTCTCGTCGGCGCGGTAGGCGGAGCCGTCGAAGCGGGCCGAATAGCCGCCGGCCTCGCGGTGCAGCAGCCAGCCCGGGGCATGGTCCCACGGCAGGAGGCGGTTGAAGGCGACGAAATGACAATGCCCGGCGGCCGCCATGCGGTACTGGTGGGCGGCGCAGCGATAGTCGAAGCAGGCGGCGAGCCGGGCCTGGTTGCGGCAGACCAGGCTGCGTTGCGGCTCGGGCAGGAAGCGCCAGGACACCGACCCCGCCATTTCGGCCGGCGGCGCGGCGGCGGCCACCCGCAGGCGGGTGATGGACCCGTCCGCCGCCTCGAGCCAGGAGCCGGCGCCGACGCGTGCCAGGGCGATATCGCCGGCGATGGGATCGAGAATAGCGGCGGCGAGCACCTCGCCGGCCGCCACCGCCGCGGCCATCACCCCGAAGAGCGGCAGGCCGGCGGCGAAATTTGCCGTCCCGTCGATGGGATCGACGGTAAAGACCAGCCCCTCGCCGCGCAGCCGCCCGAGCACGGCGGGGTCGGCGGCGGCCGCCTCCTCCCCGACCACCCGGGCAGCGGGGAAGCGCGCGAGCAGGGCAGCGGTGATGTGGCGCTCGGCGGCTTCGTCGGCCGCGGTGACGAGATCGAGCGGCCCGTTCTTGTGGCGGATCGCGCCCGGGCCGAGATGGTGGAAACGGGGCAGAATCTCCGCCCGCGCCGCGGCGCGGAGGATGGCGGCCAGCGCGGCGAGATCGTCGGCGTCGAATCGGCTGCCGGAGGTGACGCTCATCCGCCCCTCATGCCAGGCGCTCGAAGCGGGCCCGGTCGGCGGGCAGGAGGCGGACCTTGACCCGCACGCCAGCCTCCCCGTCGTGACGCGCGAGCACTTCGCCGTGGCGATACAGCCAGGCGAGGCGGGCACCGTCGGCCGCGGCGAGGGCGTATTCGGTGACCTCCATGCCGGTGGCGATCCTGGCCTCGATCGCGGCGGCGAGCGCATCCAGGCCCTCCCCGGTGAGCGCCGAGACGGCGATGGCCTGGTTGGCCTGCGCGCTCACTCCGGCGACGCCGCCGAGCAGATCGGACTTGTTGAGCACCTCGATCACGCGGTCCTCCCAGCCTTCCTCGAGCATGGCTTCCGCCGCCATGCCTTCGAGCACCGCGGTCACGTCGGCGCGCTGGGCGGCGGTGTCGGGGTGGGCGATGTCGCGGACGTGCAGGATCACCGCCGCCTCGGCGATTTCCTCGAGGGTGGCGCGAAAGGCGGCGACCAGGGCGGTGGGGAGTTCGCTGATGAAGCCCACCGTGTCGGAGAGGATGGCGTGCCGCCCGGACGGCAGCGCGAAGCCGCGCATGGTGGGGTCGAGCGTGGCGAAGAGCTGGTCCTCGGCGACCACCGAGGCGCCGGTCATGGCATTGAAGAGAGTCGATTTTCCCGCGTTGGTATAGCCTACCAGCGCGACGATGGGGAAGGGGACGCGACGGCGCGCCTCACGATGCAACCCTCGGGTGCGACGGACCTGTTCGAGTTCTCGCTTGAGACGGGCGATGCGGGTGCCGATGAGGCGGCGGTCGGCCTCGATCTGGGTCTCGCCGGGGCCGCCGAGAAAGCCGAAGCCGCCGCGCTGGCGCTCGAGATGGGTCCAGGAGCGCACCAGGCGCGAGCGCTGGTATTCGAGATGGGCGAGTTCGACCTGCAGCGTGCCCTCGCTGGTGCGGGCGCGCTCGCCGAAGATTTCCAGGATCAGCCCGGTACGGTCGATCACCTTGCAGGACCAGGCGCGCTCGAGATTGCGCTGCTGCACCGGGGAGAGCGCGGAATCGACCACCGCCACGCTCACTCCCTCCTCGGCGATGGCCTCCTTCAACCGTGCCACCTGGCCTTCGCCCATCAATGTCGAGGGGCGGCGGGCGCGCAGCGGGACGATCTCCTGGGTGACGACGACGAGACCGATGGAAGCGGCGAGCCCCACCGCCTCGGCCAGCCGAGCCTCCCCGGCGCGCGCGGCCTCCGCACGCTCCGGCCGTTCCCAGGGCAACACGACCGCGGCGCGCGACGGCGCCGGGGCGGTTTCAGCGATCACCCGTGACCGTGGCGGGCTCGCGCGCCGGCACCGCGCCCTCAGCGGCGCGAGTCGGGTCGAAGAGCTGGATGGGGGCGCCCGGCATCACGGTACTGATGGCATGCTTGTAGACGAGCTGGGTGTGCCCGTCGCGGCGCAGGAGCATGGAGAAATTGTCGAACCAGGTGATCACGCCCTGGAGCTTGACCCCGTTGACCAGGAACACGGTAACGGGAGTCTTGTTCTTGCGCACATGATTCAGGAACACGTCCTGAACATTCTGCGACTTCTCGTTGGCCACGGCGAACATCCTTCTTGTTGTTCCGATGGCCGCTTCCCCTCGGGCGAGGGGGCGGGCGTGGCGAGCCCGACGGCCAAGAGAGCACTACTCTAGCAGCAAGCGTGGGGGAGGCAAGAAAGAGTGGCGGGGGCGTTCAACCGCCGAGCACGCGGCCGGCAACCGCATCGAGCCGGGCGAGCAGGGCGGGATCGCGCCGTTCAGGGGCGGTGAGGATGGCGTGGTCGAGCGCGCGGTCGCAGCCGGCGGGGCAGGGCGGGCGCGGGCCCGCCAGCGCCGGGACCACGGCGCGAACCAAGTCGCGGGCGCGGTCGGCATTGGCGAACAGCACCTTGACCACCTGCTCGACGCTGACATGGTCATGGTCGGGGTGCCAGCAATCATAGTCGGTGACCATGGCGACGGTGGCATAGCAAAGCTCGGCTTCCCGGGCGAGCTTGGCCTCGGGCATGTTGGTCATGCCGATGACATCGCAGCCCCAGGAGCGGTAGAGCAGGCTCTCCGCCCGGGTGGAGAACTGGGGGCCCTCCATGACGAGATAGGTTCCGCCGCGGCGCAGCGGCAGGCCGATCCCCGATGCCGCCTCGGCGAGATGTCCGCCCAGCCGCGGGCAGACCGGGTGGCCGAGCCCGACGTGGGCGACACAGCCGCAGCCGAAAAAGCTCTTGGCGCGGGCGAAGCTGCGGTCGATGAACTGGTCGACGAGGACGAAGTCACCCGGCGCGAGATCCTCGCGCAGGCTGCCGACCGCCGAGAGCGAGAGGATGTCCGTGCAACCGGCGCGCTTGAGCGCGTCGATGTTGGCGCGGTAGTTGAGATCGGAGGGCGAGAGCCGGTGGCCGCGCCCGTGGCGGGGCAGGAACACGCAGGCGACGCCCCCGAGGTGGCCGCAGAGGAGCTCGTCCGACGGAGCGCCCCACGGGGTTTCGACGCAGCGCCAGTGCTGACCTTCGAGTCCCTCGATGTCGTAGAGACCGGACCCGCCGATGATCCCGATCACCGGCGCCGCGGCGGCGGGGTTCAATGCACGTCCGACCAGATCTTGCGTTTGACCGCATAGGTCAGGCCGGTGAGGAAGACCAGGAACAGCACGATATGCACCCCGAGTTGCTTGCGCGCCTGCATCTCCGGGTTGGCCGCCCAGTCGAGGAAGGTGGCGACGTCATGGGCCATTTGCGGAACGGTGGCCTTGGTATGGTCGGCGTAGGTGACGACGCCGGCGTGCAGCGGTGGCGGCATGGCGATCTGATGGCCGGGGAAATACTCGTTGTAGTAGTGGCCGGGCAGCACCTTCATCCCCGCCGGCGGCTTCTTGAAGCCGTTCATGAGCGCATAGATGTAGGTGGGTCCGCCGACCCGGGCATTCGCCATCAACGAGAGATCGGGCGGCTGGATGCCGAACACCGCGATCGCCGCCTCCGGATTGGGCCAGGGGTTGCGGAAGGCGTCGGCGGGACGGCCGGGGCGATCGAACGGCTTGCCCTGCTTGTCGATCCCGCCGGGGACCTGCACGCTCGCCGCCACCGCCTTGATCTCGGCCTCGTTCAGCCCGATCCCGGCGAGATCGCGGTAGTGGACCAGGTTGAGCGAGTGGCAGTTCGAGCAGACCTCCTTGTAGACCTGGAAGCCGCGCTGGAGCGCCGCCTCGTTGAAAGTGCCGAAGGGGCCCTGGAAGCTCCAGGAGACCTTGGGCAGCGGCGGCACCTCCTGCGCGAGCGCGGGGGTGGCGAGCAGTGCCGCGAGCACGGCGAGCAGCGAAAGGCGGCGCATCACGGTTTCTCCATCGGCTGGCCTGCGGAGGGGGCGGGCAGCGGCCCGCCGCCGCGCAGCACCGGCCGGCTGATGCTCTCGGGCAACGGCAACGGCCGCTCGAACTTCCCGACCACCGGCATCAACACGAAGAAGAACAGGAAATAGTAAGTGGTGGCGAGCCGGCCGATGAGGATCCACGATCCCACCGGCGGATGGGCGCCGACCACGCCGAGCACCAGCACATCCACCACCAGCAGCAGGATGAAGGGGCGGAACAGCGGCCGGAAGCGGGCGCTGCGCACCGGGCTGGTATCGAGCCAGGGGATCACGAACAGCACGCAGACCGAGGTGAACATCATCACCACGCCGCCGAGCTTATTCGGGATCGAGCGCAGGATGGCGTAGAAGGGCAGGAAATACCACTCCGGCACCACGTCGGGCGGGGTCTGCAACGGGTTGGCCTGCTGGAAGTTCAGCGGATCACCGAGGATTTTGGGCAGGAAGAAGACCAGGCAAGCGAACACGATGAGATAGACCCCGAGCCCGACCGAATCCTTGATGGTGTAGTAGGGGTGGAAGGGGACGGTGTCCTGCTTGCTCTTGACGTCGATCCCGAGGGGATTGTTCGATCCGGTGATGTGCAGCGCCACCACATGCAGGAAGACCACCCCGAAGATCACGAACGGCAGCAAATAGTGCAGGCTGAAGAATCGGTTCAGCGTCGCGTTGCCGACCGAGTAGCCGCCCCACAGCCAGGTGACGATGGATTTGCCGACGAACGGGAAGGCCGAGAAGAGGTTGGTGATGACGGTCGCGCCCCAATAGGACATCTGGCCCCAGGGCAGCACGTAGCCCATGAAGGCGGTGGCCATCATCAGCAGCAGGATGAGCACGCCAAGAATCCACAACAGCTCGCGCGGCCTCTTGTAGGAGCCGTAGTAGAGGCCTCGGAAGGTGTGGATGTAGACCACGATGAAGAACATCGAGGCGCCGTTCATGTGGATGTAGCGGATCAGCCAGCCCCAGTTGACGTCCCGCATGATCCGCTGGACGGAGCCGAACGCCATGCTCGTATTCGGCGTATAGAACATGGCGAGGAAGATGCCGGAGCCGATCATCACGATCAGGTTGACCAGGGCGAGCGCACCGAAGTTCCAGAAATAGTTGAAGTTCCTCGGGGTAGGAAAATTCCGGTATTCCTTGTCCATCATGGTGAAAATGGGCATGCGCTCGTCGATCCAGCGCACGACCGGGTTCTTGTATTCGCTCTTGAAGAGACCGACCATCGTCGAAACCTGCCTGTTCCCTGTCGCTGCAACCCGATCCGCCGCACACTTGCGCGGCGGACCCGCACCCTCCTGCCGGTGCGACGCGAACCGGCGCATAGTAGGGAGGAGACTTGCGCCCTGCAACATGCCCGGGCCACCTTGCGAGCCCGCTTTCCTCCGATGTGGACCGTTCCGCCATGCCGCCAGCCCTTCCCGCCGCCGACGCTGACCCGCCGGCACACGAATCCCTGAAGCCGCGGGTGGCGGCCTGGTTCGCCGCGCTGCGCGAGCGGCTGTGCTCCGCCTTCGAGACGATCGAGGAGGCGCCCGATTCGGCGCTCGCGGAGCGTCCGCCGGGGCGGTTCGAGCGGCGGGTCTGGCAGCGGCCGACCGAAGACGGCGCGCCGGGCGGGGGCGGGGAGATGCGCGTGCTGCGCGGGCGGGTTTTCGAGAAGGTCGGTGTCAACGTCTCCGAAGTCTGGGGGCGGTTCGCACCCGAATTCGCCGCCTCCATTCCCGGCGCGGCCGAGGATCCGCGCTTCTGGGCGGCGGGGATCAGCATCGTCGCGCATCCCCAGAGCCCGCGCGTGCCCGCGGCGCACTGCAACACCCGCATGCTGGTGACCACCCGCGGCTGGTTCGCGGGCGGCGCCGACCTCACCCCGATGGGTCCCGAAGCGGCGGCGGCGCAGGAGGACGCGGGGGATTTCCACGCCGCGCTGCGCGCCGCCTGCGACCGCGCCGACCCCGCCTTCTACCCGCGCTTCAAGGAGTGGTGCGACCGCTATTTCTACCTGCCCCATCGCGGCGAGCCGCGCGGACTGGGCGGCATCTTCTACGACACCCTCGCGAGCGGGGACGCGGCGGCCGATTTCGCCTTCACCCGCGACGTCGGCGAGGCGTTCCTCGCCGCCTATCCCGCCATCGTCCGCCGACGCATGGGCGCGCCCTGGAGTGCAGCGGAGCGCGAGCACCAGCTGGTCCGCCGCGGCCGCTACGTCGAGTTCAACCTGCTCTATGACCGCGGCACGCTGTTCGGTCTGCGCACCGGGGGCAATACCGAGGCGATCCTGATGAGCCTGCCGCCCGAGGTGCGCTGGCCATAGGCGGTTTCTTCGCTGCCGGCGCTTCCCTTCCGCATGGGGAAGGGCCACATTCCGGCCGCAATGCAACTCCACGCCACCTGCCTGGCCCGGGACGACGAGGGGCTTCTTCTGCTCGGTTCTGCGGGTGCGGGAAAATCCGATCTCGCGCTCCGGCTGCTCGACCATGGATTCCTGCTCGTCGCCGACGATCGGGTGGACATCGAAGCGGGCCGGGCGCGGGCGCCGGCGGCACTCGCCGGGCTGCTCGAAGTGCGCGGGCTCGGCATCTTCCGCCTGCCCTTCCGGACCGACGTGCGGCTCGTGCTGGCCGCCGAACTCGGGACCGCGGCGGCGCGCCTGCCCGAGCCGCGCCGCCATCCCGCGCTCGGGCTGCCGGTGATCGCGCTCGACCCGTTCGCCCCCTCCGCCCCGGCCCGGCTGGCGCTTGCCTTCGCCGCGGCGACCGGGCGGGCGAGCGCGGTCGCGGGTGCCCTGGCAGCGCTCCCGTGAGCGGCGCGTCCTCGCGGGTGGTGCTGGTGAGCGGACTGTCCGGCGCCGGACGCGGCTCCATTTTGCGCGCCCTCGAGGATGTCGGCTATGAGACGGTGGACAATCCGCCGCTCGCGATGATCGAATCGCTGGTCGGGCGCGGCAGCGCGGGGCTCGGCATCGGCGTCGATATCCGCAGCCGCGGCTTCGACCCCGCCGCCGTGCTGGCGACGCTGGCACGGCTGAGGGAGCGCGCCGGGCTGCGCGCCGAACTCGTCTATGCCTGGGCGGAGGAGAGCGTACTGCTGCGCCGCTTCACCGAGACCCGCCGCCGCCATCCCCTCGCCCCCGCCGGGCGGGTGAGCGAGGGGATCGCGGCCGAGTCGGCGCTGACCGCGCCCTTGCGCGCCGCGGCCGATGTCGTGATCGATACCTCCGAACTGCCGATCGCGGCGCTGCGCCGGCTGGTCGAGGCGCGCTTCGCGGCCGTCGCCGAGGCGGCGCCCGCCATCGCGCTGGTCTCGTTCGCCTATCCCGCCGGGCTGCCGCGCGAGGCCGACCTGGTGCTGGATGCGCGGTTTCTGCGCAACCCGTTCTACGACCCGAAATTGCGTACGAGAACCGGGCTGGATCCGGAAGTTGCGGATTTCATCGAATCGGACCCGGATTTCGCGCGCTATCGGGGAATGATCGACGATCTGCTTGGGTTGCTCTTGCCTCGCTTCGTCCAAGAGGGCAAGAAATATGTGACGATTGCGATCGGGTGTTCGGGAGGGCGCCACCGGTCGGTTCATCTCGTCGAAACCCTGGCATCCCATCTTGCGGCCTCCGGCTGGCGTGTAAGCGTGACCCATCGTGAACTTTCCCGAGACGGCGCTTCCGAGACCGCTCCCCACGCCGGGCTCGCGCCCGCGGGCCGCTGAGCAGCGGCGATGATCGGGCTCGTGCTCGTGACCCACGGCCGCCTCGCCGAGGAATTGCGCAAGGCGATGGAGCATGTCGTCGGCGCCCAGCGCAACGTCGCCACCATCTGCATCGGGCCCGAGGACGACATGGAGAACCGCCGTGCCGATATCGAGGCCACCATCGCCAAGGTCGATACCGGTGACGGGGTGGTGCTGCTGACCGACATGTTTGGCGGCACGCCCTCGAACCTCGCCATCTCGATGATGGACCGCAAGGGGGTCGAGGTGATCGCCGGAGTCAATCTGCCGATGCTCGTCAAGCTCGCCAAGGTGCGCTCGAGCCAGGGCCTCGCCGAGGCGGTCTCCTGCGCCGAGGAGGCCGGGCGCAAATATATCGCCAGCGCCTCCCACGTGCTCAATGGCGGCAGGCCCGCTGCCAGCGGCTCGACCAATGGCTCGGGCAACGGCTCGGGCAACGGCTCGAGTGGCAACTCGGGCGGCGGCCCTCGCAGCGGCGGATGAGTCCGCCGATCGGCGAAACCGGTTCCGGCGCGCCGACCCCGCCCGCGGAAGGCGGCCAGCCGGCGCTCTCCCAACAAGTGCGGATCGTCAACCGCCGCGGCCTGCACGCCCGCGCCGCCGCCCGATTCGTGATGCTCGCCGAACGCTTCGAGGCGGCGGTCGAGGTGGCGAAGGACGGGCAGTCGGTCTCCGCCCGCTCCATCATGGGGCTGATGATGCTCGGCGCCGGTTGCGGCAGCGAAGTCACGCTGCGCGCCGAGGGCTGGGATGCCAAGGCGGCTCTCGAGGCGCTCGCCGCCCTGATCGAGGCCGGGTTCGATGAGCAGGACTGACCCGCCCGCCCCCTCGCCGCGTCCGGCCCCGCGCTCGCCGCCCGCGGCCGCGCCGGCACCGCCGGGCGAGCGGGTGTTCGCCGGCATCGCGATCGCTCCGGGGATCGGCATCGGGCCGGTGTTCGGAGCCGCCGAGCCCGCCGTCACCGTCACCCGCCAGAAGATCGTCGCTGCCGACATCGCCGCCGAGGGTGCGCGGCTCGAGGAGGCGGTGGCGCGCTCGCGCAGGCAATTGCTCAAGCTGCGCGCCCGACTCGACGCGCTGCCCGAGGAGGGCAGCCGCGAACTGGCGCCGCTGATCGAGGCCTATCTGCGCATGCTCGACGGCTCGCGCCTGCTGCGCGGGGCGCGGGCGCGCATCGCCACCACCCTGATCCGCGCCGAGAGCGCCGTCGCCGAGGAGGCGGAGGCGATCTGCGCCATTATCCTCGCCATGGAAGACCCCGACCGGGCGGCGCAGGAGCGGCGGGCGGCGGAGGTGCGGGAGATCGCCGCCCGTATCCTGCGCAATCTCACCCGCCAGCCGTTCCAGAACTTCGCCGGCCTGCCCGAGGGCGCGGTGCTGGTGGCGGAGGCGCTGCGCCCGGCCGATGCGGCGCTGCTCGATCCCGGGCGGCTCGCCGGCGTCGCCACCGAGGAGGGCGGCGCGGAGGGCCATACCGCGATCATGCTGCGCGCGCTCGGCGTGCCCGCGGTGCTCGGGGTCGCCGGGCTGGCGGCGGCGGCGCGCCCGGGGCAGGTCGTGCTGGTGGATGGGGGCGCCGGCCAGGTGGTGCTCGACCCTTCACCGCCGCGGCTCGCCGCGGCGCGCCGCGCGGCCAGCGCCTATGCCCGCGAGAACCAGCGCCTCGCCCGCCTGCGCCGGCTGCCCGCGGTGACCACCGACGGGGCGGTGGTGATGCTCCAGGCCAATCTCGAGATCCCCGCCGAGCTGCCGCTCGTCACCGCATCGGGCGCGCACGGCATCGGGCTCCTGCGCAGCGAGTTCCTGTTCATGAACCGCGAGGGCCTGCCCGACGAGGATGCGCAGACTGCGGTCTATCGCAGCATCATCGAGGCGATCGCGCCTGACCCGGTGACCATCCGCGTGCTCGACTGGGGCGGGGAGAAGGAGATCGACGCGCTCGCTGCCGCCGGCGTCGTTGCCGAGGCGCGGGAGATCAATCCGGCGCTGGGCTTGCGTGGCATCCGCCTTCTGCTGCGGGCGCCGGCGCTGTTCGAGACCCAGCTCGCGGCCATCCTGCGTGCCGCGGTGGCCGGGCCGACCTCGGTGCTGCTGCCGATGATCACCCACCTGTCGGAGCTGCACCAGGCGCGGGCGATCTACGAGCGGGTGGCGCGGCGCCTGCGCCGGCGCGGCGAGCGCATCCCCGAGCGCCTGCCCCCGCTCGGGGTGATGATCGAGACCCCGGGGGCCGCACTCGCCGCCGATGCGCTCGCCCTCGAGGCCGACTTCCTGGCCATCGGCACCAACGATCTGTCCATGTATACCCTTGCCGTCGATCGCGGGGCGGCGGAGCTCGCCGGGCTCTACGACCCCCTCCATCCGGCCGTGCTGCGACTGGTGCAGTTCGCGACCGAGGCCGGCCTGCGCATGCGCAAGCCGGTTTCGGTGTGCGGCGAGATGGGAGCGAACCCGGCCTTCACCGCCCTTCTGCTCGGGCTCGGGCTGCGTCGCTTCAGCATCAACGCACCCGCCGTGCCGCGGGTGAAGCAGGCGGTGCGGGCGGCCTCGATCGAAGGCGCGGTGCGGCTGGCACGGCGGGTGATGGATGAATCCGACCCTGCCCGCATCCGCGCCCATCTCGCCGCGGCGCAAGGAGGCTCCGGCCCGGGCTGATGGCGCCCCCGCTGCATGCGCCCCCGCTGCATGCGCCCCGGCTGCATGCGGCTGCGTGTTTACCGAATCTTGGTGCACCACGGCGCAATCTCGTCCCTGCCCCTGTGCGGTGGAGCGTGCGATGGACGACCTGCTGCTGGATTTCCTCGCGGAGGCGAAGGAACATCTCGACGAGCTTGACGTTGCGCTGGGCAAGCTCGAAGCCGCTCCCGGCGACGCCGCCACGCTTTCCCGGATCGTCCGCCCTGTCCACTCGATCAAATGGGCCTGCGGCGTGCTCGGGTTGGCGCGGCTCGAACGGGTCGCCCAGGCCGGGGAAAAAGTGCTCCGGCGGATGTGCGACGGCGAGCTCGCCGCCTCGGCGGACACGCTCGGCCTCATCCGCTCCATGTCCGGGCGCATCCGGGAGATTATTTCCGGGTTCACCGAGACCGCGGCCGAGGCGGCGGGCGACGACCGGGCGCTGGTCGCGGCACTCGATGCCCTCGCGGCGGGAGAGACCGTGCCCGCCGGGGCGAGCCCCGCCCCGGCCGCCGCGGCCGCTTCCGCCGCGCCTGCGGCGACGCAACCGGCGGCCGGGACGCCTGCCGTCCCGGACGGGACAAGCAGCCGGACGGTCTGCGTCGCAGTCGAGGTGCTCGAGGATCTGATGACGCGGATGAGCGAACTCGTGCTCACCCGCAACCAACTGCTCCCGCTCCTGCGCACCCAGCAGAGCGAAAGCCTCGCTACTCCGCTGCGGCGCCTCGGCCAGATCACCGCCGAGTTGCAGGCCGTGGTGATGAAGGCGCGCATGCAGCCGGTCGGCAACGCCTGGAACCAGCTTCCCGGGCTGGTGCGCGACCTCGAGCGCGGGCTGGGCAGGAAGATCGATTTCACCATGATCGGTGCCGAGACCGGACTGGACCACCCGCTGGTCGAGCGGATCAAGGATCCGCTCGCCGCGTTGGTGCGCTACTCCGCCCAACACGGGATCGAAGGGCCGGCCCAGCGACGCGGCCGCGGCAAGCCGGAAGCCGGCCGGATCACGCTGACCGCCTATCACGTCGGCGGCCACGTCGTGTTCGAGATCGCCGATGACGGGCGCGGGCTGGGATTGGAGAAGACCCGCGCCGGGTCGCTCGCCCCCGGGCTCGCCACCGTCGCTGCCGCCGGCGGGGTCTGCGGGGGCGGTGCCGCGCTGGACGCGGTCAGCACCAGCATCGGGACGATCGGTGGCACCTTCGACGTCGAATCGGTGGTGGGCGAGGGCACCGTCTTTACCATCAGGATTCCGACGACGCTGGCCGTGGTATCGGCCCTGATCGTCGAATCGGGTGGCGAACGCTTCGCCATCCCGCGGGTCAACGTGCTCGCGCTGGTGCCCGGCGGACCCGGTGCGGAGAGCCCGATCGAGTGCATCGTTGCGGCTCCGTTGCTGCGCCTGCGCAACCAGCTGTGGCCGCTGGTCAGCCTCGACTCGCTGTTGCAGATCGAGGGCGGCGGCGAGGAAAGCGAACAGCGGAGCATCGTCGTCGTCCAGGTGGGCCCGAGCAGGATCGGCGTCCTCGTCGATCGGGTGTTCGAACCCGAGGAGGTCGTGGTCAAGCCGGGCGCGCCCATTCTGCGCGCCATCACCATGTTCGCCGGCAACACCGTTCTCCGCGACGGCTCGGCGGCGATGGTCCTCGACCCCCATGGCATCGCCCGCGCTGGCGGCCTCGCTGCCCAGGCCGAGCAGCGACGCGCGGCGGCCGCCGGGGTGCCCGGCGCACCGGCTATGGGGCGAAGTTCGACGGGGAGGGGCTGATCGCCCGGCTTCGCCAGCGCCTTTCCGTGCGGGCGCTGGCGATGAAGGCGTGGGCCGCCCGCGGTCTCGATGCCTCCTCGGTGATCAGCCGTACCATCCGGTAATAGGCTCCCTCGTAGGCGATCAGCCGGGCGAGGGCGCCCGCGGGCAGAGCGAGGAGCGCGCCATCCACCCGCCCGCGACGAACGCGGCCCAGGCTCGGATAGCGCCGGCCTGGCGGCACCACCCGCCGCCAACCCAGAATCTGCGCCGGGCGCAGGCGGCGGGCGAGGCCGGGCACACCGCTGCGGCGTTCGAGCGTGCGCGGATCGAGCAGGCTGCCGTAGAGGAACAGTTCCATGCCACCGGCCAAGTCTAAAGCCCGAAAAGACGAGAGTTCTTTGGTTTTTTCTTGCAAGAAAGAACTACTTTTTTGAAAAAAAGTAGCAAAAAACTTCTGCCTGTTTTTCAGTGGCCGGCCGTGGGGGAGTCGAAGTCGGGCACCGGCAGGCCACAGGCGAGCAGTTCCTCGGCGATCCTTGCCTTGAGCCGGGCGAGCCCGGCCGCGGTCGCGGCTTCGGCGCGGGCGACCAGCACCGCCTGGGTGTTGGAGGCGCGCAGCAGCCACCAGCCGTCGGCTTCGCGCACCCGCACTCCGTCCACCGCGTTCACCGCCGCGCCGCGTGCGGCGAGGCGGGCGGCGACCTCGGCGATGACCGCGAATTTGCGCTCCTCGGAGCAGTCGAAGCGGAGCTCGGGGGTGTTCAAGACTTGCGGGAAGCCGGCGCGCAGTTCGGAAAGTCTCCTTCCCGAGCGGGCGAGGAGGCCGAGCAGGCGCACCGCGGCGTAGAGCGCGTCATCGAACCCGTACCAGCGGTCGGCAAAGAAGAGATGGCCGGACATCTCCCCGGCCAGCGGCGCGCCGGTTTCCGCCATCTTGGCCTTGATCAGGCTGTGGCCGGTTTTCCACATCAGGGGCCGGCCGCCGGCGGCGGCGATCTCGTCGAACAGCACCTGGCTCGCCTTGACGTCGGCGATGATGGTGGCGCCGGGGCGGGTGGCGAGGATGTCGCGCCCGAGGAGCAGCATCAATTGATCACCCCACAGGATGGTGCCCTCGTCGTCCACCACACCGATCCGGTCGGCGTCGCCGTCGAAGGCGATCCCGAGATCGGCGCCCTGGCCGCGCACCGCGGCGATCAGCTGGGCGAGGTTGGCCGGGAGGGTGGGGTCGGGATGGTGGGCGGGAAAGCGTCCGTCGATGGCGGCGTTGAGCACGGTGTGGCGGCCGGGCAGGCGACGGACGAGGCGCACCAGCGCCTCGCCGGCGGCGCCGTTGCCGTTGTCCCACACCACCTGAAGCCCGCGCGCGCCGCCGTCCCAGTCCGTGGCGAGGCGGTCGGCGTAGGCGGCGGCGACGTCGAGCGGCTCGACCGCGCCGGGGCGGACCGGGGCCTCAACCCCGGCGGCCACCCGCGCCCCGAGGCTGCGGATCGCCTCGCCGTAAAAGGGTTTGCCCGCCAGCATCATCTTGAAGCCGTTGTAGTCGGCAGGGTTGTGGCTGCCGGTGACCATCACCGCGCCGGTGGCACGCGAGGTCAGGGCGGCAAAATAGAGCATCGGCGTGGGACCGAGGCCGACGTGCAGCACCCGCGCCCCGCCGGCGAGGAGGCCCTCCACCAGAGCCGCCTCGAGATCGGGGGAGGAGAGCCTGCCGTCACGCCCCACCGCGACCGTGGGCTCCCCATGTTCGGCAACAATGGCGGCGAAGCCACGGCCGAGGGCGAAGGCGTCCGCGGGGTGGAGATTCTCGCCCACGATGCCGCGCAGATCGTATTCGCGCAGGAGATTGGGCCGGAAGGCATGGGTGAAACGGGGAGGAACGCGGGTCTGGTCCATGGTTCGGGGGTCCGTCAGACGCCGTCCTCGGCGTAGCTGCGCAGGAGCGCGCGCACCTGGGGCGCGATGTCGGGGTGGCGGAGTGCGAAGGCGATCTGGGCCTCGAGGAAGCCGGCCTTGTCGCCGCAGTCGAAGCGGCGGCCCTCGAAGCGGACGCCGTGGAAGGGCGAGCCGCCGATCATCCGCGCCATCGCGTCGGTGAGCTGCACCTCCCCGCCGGCTCCGCGCGCGGTCTGGGCGAGATGGCCGATCACTTCGGGGAGCAGCACGTAGCGGCCGATGATGGCGAGGGTGGACGGCGCGACCGCGGGGTCGGGCTTTTCCACCAGCCCCTTGACGGTGACCAGGCGGCCGGATTCGGCGCCGACGTCGAGGATGCCGTAGCGGTGGGTCTGCTCGGGCGGCACGTCGGTGACGGCGACGAGGTTGCCCCCGGTCTCGCGGAAGGCGTCCGCGAGCTGCGCGAGGCAAGGCGTTTCGCCGAGCACGAGATCGTCGGGCAGCAGGATGGCGAAGGGGTCCTCGCCGATGAAGGCGCGAGCGCACCAGATGGCGTGGCCGAGGCCCAAGGGGACCTGCTGGCGCACGGTCGCGATCGAGCCGGGGGGGAGCGAGATGGTGGCCAGCATGGCCAGCGCCTCGGTCTTGCCGCGTTCGCGCAGGGTGGCGGCGAGTTCGTAGGCAACGTCGAAATGGTCGATGATGGCGGTCTTGCCGCGCCCGGTGATCATGCAGAACTGCTCGATCCCGGCCGCCCGCGCCTCCTCCACCGCGTATTGAATCAGAGGCTTGTCCACTACCGGAAGCATTTCCTTGGGCATCGCCTTGGTCGCGGGCAGGAAGCGGGTGCCGAGGCCGGCGACCGGGATCACCGCCTTGCGCAACTGCCGGGTCATGGGCGTGGGATCCTCCGCTCGCGGGGTCGTGACGGCTCGCGCCGGATAGGTGCCACGCCGGCCGCGCGGCGGCAAGCCGGGCTCAACCGCCGCCGAGCACGTCGCGCGCTTCATTCAACCTCGCGGCGAGCCAATCCGAACCGCCCTGGTCGGGGTGGCAGCGCAGCATCAGCCGCCGGTGCGCCTCGCGGATTTCGGCGCGGCTCGCGCCGGGGGCGAGGCCGAGCACTTCATAGGCCTCTTCACGACTCATCCGCGGCCCCCGCGGTGCCGGGCGGGGGCCGGCGGGGCGGGAGCGGCGGTAGCGCGCCAGCAGCGGCCAGACGAACGGGAGTGCGACGACGAGCAGCGCCCCGCGGGTCGCGACCAGCAGCAGGATCGAGAGTCCCACCCCGAAGGTAGCGGCGAGCCAGAGGCCGGTGAGCTTCAGTTCGTGCACCGGAAGGCTGCCGAGCGCATCCACCCCGTAGAGCAGGATGGTCAACAGCAGCAGCCCGAGCAGCACCCAGAACAGTGGCATGACCGCGGCGCCTATTCCACGCCATCCATGTGGGGTGGCGCGGGTGTCCGCCAAACCTCGTTCAGCGACCCGAACTCGAGGCGACCGCCGCGAGCGCGCTCATGTTGACGATGCCGCGCGCGGTGACGTTGGAGGACAGCACGTGGATAGGCTTTTCCATCCCCAGCAGGAGCGGCCCCACCGGGAGCCCCTCGGCGGCGGCCTTGAGCAGGGTGTAGGCGATGTTGGCGGCATCGAGGCTCGGCATGACCAGCAGGTTGGCGGTCCCGGCGAGCCGGGGGTCGGCCACCACCCGCTCGCGGATCGCCGGCACCAGGGCGGCGTCCGCGTGCATTTCCCCGTCGATCTCGAGGTCGGGCGCGCGCTCGCGGATCAGCGCCAGGGCCGCCCGCATCTTGCGCGCCGAGGCCGAATTGGAGGCGCCGAAGTTGGAGTGCGACAGCAGCGCAGCCTTGGGCACGATGCCGAAATCCGCGACCGCGGTGGCGGCGAGCAGCGTCATTTCCGCGATCTCCTCGGGCGAGGGCTCTATCGTGACATGGGTGTCGCAGAAGAAGAGCGCGCCGGCGGGAAGGATCAGGCAGGAGAGGGCATAGACGCGGCCGATCCCTTCCCGGCGCGGGATGATGGGCAGGAGATACTGCATGTGCCGCCACCAGTCCCCGCTGCCGCCGCAGATCGCGGCGTCCACCAGCCCGCGGCGCAGCATCAGGGCGGCCGGCACGGTGGCGCGATCGCGCAGACGGCGTTCCGCGCTGGCCGGCGGCACGCCGCGGCGGCCGGCGAGGACGCGGTAGTCGTCGAGCAGCGGGGTGAAGAAGTCGGCATCCCGGGCGGGATCGCGGATGTCGAGGTCGCGCCCGGGCACCATGCGCAGCCCCATCTCGGCGATCAGACGGGTGATGGTCTCGCGGCTGCCGAGCAGAACCGGCCGCGCGATGCGTTCGTCGATCACCGTCTGCACCGCGCGCAGCACCCGCTCGTCCTCGCCCTCGGCATAGGCGATGCGGGCGCCCGAGGCGGGGGCGGCCTCGAACACCTTGCGCATCACCTGACCGGAGCGGAAGACGAAGCGCTCGAGATCACGCGCGTAGGCGGCGCAATCGGCGATCGGGCGGGTGGCGACGCCGGAATCCATGGCCGCGCGTGCCACCGCCGGGGCGATGGCGAGGATCAGCCGGGGGTCGAAGGGCTTGGGGATGATATAGTCCGGCCCGAAGGTCGGCGCGGCGCCGCCATAGGCCGCGGCGACCACTTCGCTCGCCTCGACCCGCGCGAGCGCGGCGATCGCCTCCACCGTCGCCAGTTCCATTTCGGTGTTGATGGCGGTGGCACCGACGTCGAGCGCTCCGCGGAAAAGGAAGGGAAAGCAGAGGACGTTGTTGACCTGGTTGGGGTAGTCGCTGCGGCCGGTGGCGATGATGGCGTCCGGCCGGGCGGCATGGGCAAGCTCGGGCAGGATCTCGGGGTCGGGGTTGGCGAGCGCGAGGATCAGCGGGCGGGGGGCGAAATCGGCGAGCCAGGCCGGCTTGAGCACGCCGGGCGCCGAAAGGCCGAGGAAGATGTCCGCCCCCGGCAGCGCCTCGGGCAGGGTGCGGGCGGTGGTTTCGACCGCGAAGGGGGCGAGGCTGGGGTCGAGCTTCGCCCGGCCGACGTGCACCACGCCCTCGATGTCGGTGAGCACGACGTTCTCGCGCCGCAGGCCCATGGCGATCAGAAGCTTGACGCAGGCGAGCGCGGCCGCGCCCGCGCCGGAGGTGACCAGACGTGCGGCAGCCAGCGTCTTGCCCTGCAGCTCGAGCCCGTTGCGCACCGCGGCGGCGACGATGATCGCGGTGCCGTGCTGGTCGTCGTGGAAGACCGGGATCTTCATTCGTCGACGCAATTCTGCCTCGATCGCGAAGCACTCGGGGGCCTTGATGTCCTCGAGATTGATCGCCCCGAAGGTGGGCTCGAGGGCGGCGACCACGTCGCAGAAGCGGGCGGGGTCGGCGGCGTCCACCTCGATGTCGAACACGTCGATGCCGGCGAACTTCTTGAACAGGACCGCCTTGCCCTCCATCACCGGCTTGCCGGCCAGCGCGCCGATGTTGCCGAGGCCGAGGACGGCGGTGCCGTTGGAGACCACGCCGACGAGATTGCCGCGCGCGGTATAGTCGCGCGCTGCCTCCGGGTCGGCGGCGATGGCGAGCGAGGCGGCGGCGACCCCCGGCGAATAGGCCAGCGCGAGGTCGCGCTGGGTCGCCATCCGCTTGGTGGGGACGATGGCGAGCTTCCCAGGCCGGGGCAAGCGGTGGTAATCCAAGGCCGCCTTGCGGAAATCTTCATCCATGACCGTTCATCCCCTCCCGAACAGGCCCGGCGGCTTGGCGCCCGCGGTGTCCAGGACCATGCCCTGCGGCGGCCCTCCTGAAAAGGGCAGAGCCGATGGCGAAGCAGGGATGGTGCGGTCGAGAAGACTCGAACTTCCACGGGGTTTCCCCCACAAGCACCTCAAGCTTGCGCGTCTACCATTCCGCCACGACCGCACGTCGCAGCCGGCCCGGAGGCCGGCGGGGCAGGGCGGGGGATATAGCCGATGACGATGGCCTCGGCAATCGGGGGCGGGGAACCTGGCGCGGCGCCGGAATGGCGGGTAGCGCCCGGCCTCACCGCCTATCCGGACGCGGTCTCCGCGATGGCGGCCCGGGTCGCTGCGATCCGCGCGGGAGCCGCGAGGGAACTGGTCTGGCTGGTCGAACATCCGCCGCTCTACACCGCTGGAAGCTCGGCCGAACCCGCGGACCTGCGCGATTTTTCCCGCTTCCCGAGCTTCGCCGCCGGACGGGGGGGCAAATGGACCTACCACGGGCCCGGGCAGCGGGTGGCCTACGTGATGCTTGACCTCGAACGCCGCCACGGCGGCGTACGGGCGCGCGATCTACACGCTTTTGTCCATGGGCTCGAGGAATGGATGATCCGCGCGCTGGCCCGCCTCGGCGTGGCGGGCGAACGACGGCAGGGCCGCGTGGGCATCTGGGTCGTGCTGCCGTCCGGGGCGGAGGCCAAGATCGGGGCCATCGGGGTGCGGGTGAGCCGCTGGGTGAGCTGGCACGGGATCGCCCTGAACCTGTTCCCCGATCTCGACCATTTCTCGGGAATCGTGCCTTGCGGCATCCGCGAGCACGGGGTGACCAGCCTCGCCGCCCTTGGCTTGCCTGCCGATTTCGCCACCGCCGACGCCGCCCTCGCCGCCGCCTGGGCCGAGGTGTTCGCGGACCAACCGCCCGGCGGTGGGGCGGCAGTTCCGGCGACCGTCGAGGGGGTTCTGCAACCCTGGAATGTTTGAATCGCGCCTCCCGATAAGGCAGAAGATTTTTCCAGAGATGAAACAGGGAGGAGACGAATGACGGTGTTGCGCCGCCGCGGCCTCCTGGCCGGGCTGATCGCCGCCCCGCTGCCGGCTGCCCCGGTTTTGGCCGCCCCGCTTTTGGCTGCCCCGCTTTTGGCTGTCCCGTCTCCGGCCGCGGCGGCGCCGACAGCCGCCGCCCACTCCTGGCCGGTTTCGCTGGTCATGGGGACGGCGGAGCCGGGCGGCGATTATGTCGTGTATGGGCCGGCCTGGGGAGCGCTCGCCACTCGCGCGAGCGGGGTACACATCTCCTACCGCGCGACCGAGGGTCCGAGCCAGAACATCATCCTGATCGAACAGGGGGCGGCGCAGCTCGGCATGACCAGCCTCGGTGTCGCCCGTCAGGCCTGGGAAGGCATCGGCGGCTGGACCCACGCCATGCGGCTGCGCCGGGCGCGGGCACTCTTTCCCATGTATCCGTCGCTCTTCCACGGCATCGCCCGGCTCGGGACGGGCATCCTGCGGATCGCCGATCTCTCGGGGCGGACCGTCGGCATCGGTCCCCGCGGGGGAACCGCGGCGGAATATGTCCCGCTGATGCTGGGCGCGCTCGGCATTGCGCCGGCAGGGTTCCGCTATGGCTCCTATGCGGAACAATCTCGCGCGGTGGTCGCGGGCGGGCTCGATGCCTGCGTCGCCGCGACCGGCGTTCCCATGCCTGCCTTCGCCGCGCTTGCCTCCCGCGTCCGCTTCAAGCTGCTCGGCTTCAGCCGCCCGGAGATGGCGCATGTCGCGGCGCTGTTGCCCGAGCTTCGTCCCGGGGTCATTCCTGCTGGCGCCTATCCCGGTCTGGTGCGCCCGGTGGCGGCGGTGGGGATGTTCAATTTCGCGATCGGGGCGCGCGAGCTGCCGGACGGGCTCGCCTTCGCCCTCACCAAGGCAGCGATGGAGGGTCGCGCCGCGCTGCGCCGCGCGCTGCCGGAAGCGGCGGCGAGCCGTCCGGAGAACGCACCCGAGGACGCGGTCTTACCGTTCCACCCGGGGGCGGCGGCCTATTTCCGCGCCCGTGGCGTCGCCATCCCGGGCCGGCTGGTCGCGGCCTGAGCGCAATCAGGCAGCTTGGCGCAGCAGCCCTTGAGCGTCGAGCGCCTCGGCGATCTGCACCGCGTTCAGCGCCGCGCCCTTGCGCAGATTGTCGGAGACGCACCAGAAGGCGAGCCCGTGCGCGACGGTAGGATCGCGGCGGATGCGGCTGACGAAGACCGCGTCCTCCCCGGCGCATTCGAGCTGGGTGGCGAAGCCGCCATCCTCGTGACGGTCGATCACCGTCACGCCCGGGGCATCGCGCAGGATGGCGCGCGCCTCGCCGGGGGAGACCGGCCGCTCGAACTCCACGTGCACCGCCTCGCCGTGGCCGATGAACACCGGCACCCGCACGCAGGTGGCGACGACGGCGATGTCGGGGTCGAGGATCTTGCGCGTCTCCACTACCATCTTCCACTCTTCCTTGGTTTCGCCGTCGGGGAGGAAGCGGTCGATCTGGGGGATGCAGTTGAAGGCGATCTCCTTGGTGAAATTCTCCGGCCTGGTCGGATCGTTCACGAACGCCGCCTTGGTATGGGTGAAGAGTTCGTCCATCGCCTCCTTGCCGGCGCCGGAGACCGACTGGTAGGTGGCGACGACGACGCGCCGGACCCGGAAACGATCATGCAGCGGCTTGAGCGCGACCACCATCTGGATGGTCGAGCAGTTGGGGTTGGCGATGATGTTGCGCTTGGCGAATTTTGCCAGCGCCTGCGGGTTCACTTCGGGCACCACCAGCGGGACGTCGGGCTCCATGCGGAAGTGGCTGGTGTTGTCGATGACCACGCAGCCCGCCGCAGCGGCGCGCGGCGCGTGGATGGCGGAGACCGCGGCGCCGGGGCTGAACAGGCCGATGTCCCAGCCGGCGAAGTCGAAGCTTGCGAGGTTCTGGACCTTGAGCGTGGTATTTTCGCCAAAGGACACCTCCGCGCCGGTGGAACGGCCGGAGGCCACTGCCGCCACTTCGCGCACCGGAAACCGCCGCTCGGCGAGAGTCTTGAGCATTTCGCGCCCGACCGCGCCGGTGGCGCCGACAACCGCGACCCGATAGGCCATCACCCTGCTCCTTCCCAACCCGAACCGTGGGCTGCCCGGTTAGCGCCTCTTCCGCGGAGCGGCAAGGGTTCCTGGCGCAGGTCCGCCCCACCGTGGTAGCGAGCGGAGCAGAATCGAACGGGAGGGCAGCGGTGGAAGGGACGGCCGAGCGGCTGCGGATCGCGCTCTATCAGGGGCCGGGACGATGGCAGGACAAGGCGGCGGCGCTGGCCCAGCTCGAAGCGCTCGCCGCCGCCGCCGCCGGGCGCGGGGCGGGGCTGCTGGTGTGCCCGGAGATGTTCCTCACCGGCTACAACATCGGGCCGGAGGCCGCCGCCCGTCTCGCCGAGCCGGCGGAGGGTCCTTGCGCGCAGGCGGCAGGCGCGATCGCCCGCGCCCACCGGATCGCACTCTGCTTCGGCTTCCCCGAGGCGGCGGCGGGCGCGGTGTTCAACGCCGCCGCCCTGATCGGGCCGGACGGGCGCAGCCTCGCCACCTATCGCAAGACGCACCTGTTCGGCGCCGTCGATCGCGCGATGTTCGCGGCGGGCGGGGAGGGGGTGGTACTGGCGCCGCTCTTCGGGCTCTGCGTGGGTATGCTGATCTGCTACGACGTGGAGTTCCCCGAAACGGTGCGGGCGCTGGCCCTGGCGGGCGCCGATCTGGTTCTGGTGCCGACCGCGGCGATGCGCCCCTACGAGGTGGTCGCGCGCGCGCTGATCCCGGCGCGCGCATACGAGAACCAGATCTTCTGCGCCTACGCCAACCGCAGCGGCGCGGAGCCGCCGTTCGACTATTTCGGCGAAAGCGTGGTCGCGGGCCCCGACGGCGCCGCGCTCACCCGGGCCGGGGCGGGCGAGGAGATGTTGTTCGCCGACCTCGACCCCACCCTGCTCGCTGCCGTGCGCGCCCGCGACCCCATGCTCGCCGATCGTCGTCCCGCACTCTACCAGGCGCTCGCCGCCGCGCGATCGCCGGGCTTCACAGCGCCAGTTCGACCATCACCGGAACATGGTCCGAAGCCTTCTCCCAGTCCCGTGCGTCGCGCAGGATTTGGTGGCGGGTGAGGGCCGGGGCGAGATCGGGGCTGACCCAGATGTGGTCGAGCCGGCGGCCGCGGTCGGAGGCGCGCCAGTCGCGGTTGCGGTAGGACCACCAGGTGAACACCCGTTCCGGCGGGGGCGCGAAATGGCGTACGGCATCGAGGAAGCCGCTCGCCCGCCACGCTTCGAGGGCGGCGCATTCGACCGGCGTGTGGCTGACCACGTCGAGCAGGGCGCGGTGGTTCCACACGTCCTCGGGCAGCGGCGCGATGTTGAGATCACCCACCAGCACGGTGCGCGCGAGCGGGCCGCGGGCGGCGAACCAGCCGGCGGCCTCGGCGACGAAGTCGAGCTTGTGGGCGAATTTCGGATTCTGCGCGCGGTCCGGCAGGTCGCCGCCGGCGGGGACGTAGAAATTGTGCAGGGCGACCGGCCCACCCGGGGCATGCACGGTGGCCGCGAGATGGCGGCAGTCGCCGCGGCCGACCCAGTCCGGCGTGTCGGGGATTTCGCCGAGCGGCAGGCGGGACAGGATGGCGACCCCATTGTAGCTCTTCATGCCCCGCCGCAGCACGTGGGGATAGCCGAGGGCAGCCGGCATTTCGGCCGGGAACAGCTCGTCGGGCACCTTGGTTTCCTGCAGCGCGATCACGTCGGGATCGAGGGCGGCGGCGAGATCGGCCAGCCTGCCCTGGCGCAGACGGAGCGAGTTGATGTTCCAGGTGGCGATGCGCATGGGCTCAGCCGGTCGCGGCCGCGCCGCGCGCGGGAGGGAGGAACGCGGGCATGGAGGCTCTCCTTCTTGCCGGCTTCAGCCGATGCGCAGCAGCCGCGCACCTTCGCCGTGCAGCCAAGCGGTCGCCCGGGTGCGGTGGGGGCAGACGCTTTCCAGTGTGCGCCAGAATTGCGGCCCGTGGTTCATGTGCAGAAGATGCGCCGCCTCGTGGGCTACGACGTATTCCTGCACGAAGGACGGTGCCAGCACCAGCCGCCAGGAGAGCGCGATGGTGCCGCCGCGGGCGCAGCTGCCCCAGCGGCTGCGGGTATCCTTGAGCAGGAGCCGGACAGGCTTCACCCCCAGCCGGCAGGCGGCCTCGGCGAGCAGAGGTGCGAGCCGCCGCCGCGCTTCGGCGCGGAGGAAGGCGCCGACGCGGCGCGGGAGGAACCCGGGCTCGCCCGAAACCCGGATCTCCTTCCCCTCGATCCACACGCCGCCGCGCCGTTCGGGGCAATGGCGGATGCGGTGCAGGATGCCGCCGATGGGCACCAGCGCGCCATCGGCGAAGGGGATGGCGTCGGGCAGCGCGGCCAGACGGTCCGCCACCCAGTCGGCATGGGAGGTGAGCAGTGCCATCCCGGCGCGGCGGCCGGCGCGCGGCGGCAGGGTCACCACCACCGCGCCGGCGCGGGGATCGATGCGCAAGGAAACCCGCCGTGCCCGGGCGCTGCGGCGGAATTCCACCCGCGCCGGGCCGGAAGGCAGAGAAACGGTCTCGGGAGCCGGGGTCTCCATCCGGACCATGGTGGACCGGCCCGGCGCTGCCGGCAAGCGCGCAGTGCGGGCTTTCAGGCCGCCCCGGCGCCGGACTCACACCACGAATCGTACGCCGCGAAGAGGCGCCCCGCCGCTTCCACGCCGAGCGGCAGATGCGGCGGGCGGGGGTGGGCCCAGCCGGCATCGCCGGTTCGCCGTGCGATCAGCGCCTTGAGCCCGGGGATCAGCGGGGCGGAGGCGAGCGTGCGGCGCAGCGCGGTGAGCCGGCTCTGCCCGGCTTCGGCAGTTGGCGTGTCGCCGGCGCGGAAGGCGGCGTGCACCGCGGCCGAGAGCCGGCTGCCCACATTGGCTGCGGCGCTGATGCTTCCCGCCCCGCCCGCGCGCAACAGGCCGAGGAGGAGCGAATCATCGCCAGCGTAGACCTCGAACCCGTCGGCTCCGAAGGCTTCGAGCACCGCCAGCATGTTGGCGAAATCGCCGCTGCTGTCCTTGATGCCGCGCACGATGCCCGGAAAGGCTTGGCGCAGCCGCGCGATCAGCGCGAGGCCGAAGGGCACCGCCGATTGCTGGGGGAAGTGGTAGAGCAGGATGGCCGGTGCTGCCGGCAGGCGGGTGATCACTTCGGCAAACCAGGCGAAGAGCCCGTCCTCGGAGGGGTTCTTGTAGAAGAACGGCGGCAGCATCAGCACGCCCCGGCAGCCGAGTTCCGCGGCGCGGCGGGTGAGGGCCACCGTGTCCGTGATCGCGGGAGTGCCGGTGCCGGGCAACAGACATTCTGGCGGAATCCCGCGCGCTACCAACCCTTCGAGCAACCCAAGCCGCTCGTCGACCCCGAGGCTGTTGGCCTCTCCGGTGGTGCCGAGGACGGCGAGATGGTCGGCCCCCTCGGCGAGCAGGAAGCGGCAGTGCGCCGCCAGCCGATCGAGATCGACCGCGAGATCGGCATCGAACGGGGTGAGGGCCGCGGCATTGATGCCGGCGAAGAGAGGAGGGGAGCTCACGCGACCCGGCTGCGCGGCACGCGCGGCATCCTTCCGGGCCATTCCGCGAGATGGTGTTCGCAAGGGCCCGCGCTTCGCTCGCTCACCACCCGCCCGGCCACCGAGGCGCCCGCGCGTAGCACGGAGGCGGGATCGCCGGTGACGAGCGGGTGCCAGGCGGGCAGATCCTTGCCCTCGGCGAGGCGGCGGTAGGCGCAGGAAGGGGGCAGCCAGTCGATCTCGCGCACGGTAGCCGGGGTCAGCGGCACGCAGTCCGGCACGCGGCGGACGCGGCGGGCATAGTCGGTGCAGCGGGCGGTGGTGACATCGAGCAGGCGGCAGGCGACGGTGGTGAAGCTCAGCGCCCCGCTGTCGCCGTCCCGCAGTTTGTGCAGGCAGCAACGGCCGCAGCCGTCGCAGAGCGATTCCCACTCCGCGGCGCTCATCTCTTCGAGCGTCCTCAGCTTCCAGAAGGGCGCGGGTGGGGCCATGGGAGCCAGCCTATCCGCCTTGGCCCGCCGCCGCCAGCCGGGCCGCGATCATCCGCCGCTTCATCTCCGCGACCACGGTGCCGAGCCCCTCGAAGATCGCCTGGCCGAGCAGGAAATGGCCGATGTTGAGCTCGTGCACCTCGGGCAGTGCCGCGATCGGTGCGACGTTCTCGAAGCTCAGCCCGTGTCCGGCGTGGCATTCGAGCCCGAGGGTCGTGGTCTGCCGCGCCGCCGTGCGCAGCCGTTCGAACTCCGCCTCCGGACGTTCGGCGTAGGCGCCGGTGTGGAGCTCCACCACCGGCGCGCCGACCGCCGCCGCCGCTTCCAACTGGCGCGGGTCCGGGTCGATGAAGAGGGAGACGCGGATGCCGGCATCGGCGAGGGCGGCGATCGCCGGGGCGAGGGCCGAACGATGGCCGGCGACGTCCAGCCCGCCTTCGGTGGTGAGTTCCTGGCGCCGTTCAGGGACGAGGCAAACGGCGTGGGGACGCAGACGGCAGGCGAACGCGACCATCTCCGCCGTCGCCGCCATCTCCAGATTGAGGGGTGCTGCGAGCGCCGCGCGCATCGCCTCCGCGTCGGCGTCGCGGATGTGGCGGCGGTCCTCGCGCAGATGAAAGGTGATGCCGTCGGCGCCACTGGCTAGCGCGACGCGCGCCGCGGCGAGCGGGTCGGGGTGGGTGCCGCCGCGCGCATTGCGCAGCGTCGCCACGTGGTCGACATTCACGCCGAGGCGGATGGGGTGCATGCGCGTCTCCGGTTGGCGGCGAGTTCGGCGGCGAGGCGGATCGCGGCGATCAGACTCGAAGGGTCGGCGGTGCCCGTGCCCGCGATGTCGAAAGCCGTGCCATGGTCGGGCGAGGTGCGCACGATGGGCAGCCCGAGGGTGACGTTCACGCCGTGGCGCATGTCGAGCGTCTTGAGCGGGATGAGCACCTGGTCATGATACATGCCGAGCGCGACATCGTAGCGCGCCCGTGCCGCTTCGGTGAAGAGCGTGTCGGGCGGGTGGGGGCCGCTCGCCGCAATCCCTTCGGCGCGGAGTGCCGCGATGGCCGGGGCGATGATGCGCGCCTCCTCGTCGCCCATCGCGCCGGATTCGCCGGCGTGCGGGTTGAGCCCGGCAACCGCGAGGCGGGGCGAGGGAATGGCGAAGTCGCGCCGCAAGGCGGCAGCGGTGATGCGGCCGCAGGCGAGGATCGTATCGCTGCGGAGCTCTGCCAGCGCGCGGGCGAGTGCGACATGGACGGTGACCGGCACCACGCGCAGCCCGGGTGCTGCGAGCAGCATGACCGGCCGCGCGGCGCCGGTGAGGGCGGCGAGGAACTCGGTATGGCCGGGATGGGGAAACCCTGCGGCGTAGAGCACGGATTTGGCGATCGGGTTGGTGACCACCGCCGCCACCGCGCCGGACTGCGCGAGGCGCACGGCACGGGTGATGGACTCCGTCACCGCCGCGGCATTCGCCGGATCGGGGCGACCGGGCCGGACGGGGGCGCCGAGCGCGAGCGGCAGCACAGGCAGAGCCTCGGCAAACGCCGCCGCCGCTTGCGCCGTGCTCGCGACCGGACGCAGCGGCACCGCGGGATCGATCGCACCGAGCCAGGCGGGATCCCCGATCAGCACGAAGGCGGGCCCGCTCGCGCGCAGGACACGCCACGCAGCGAGCGTGATCTCGCCTGCGATGCCGGCGGGCTCCCCCATCGAAAGTGCGACCAGGGTCATCGGGTCCATATCGGCAAAGAAGGGGCCAGGGCCGGAGCCTGATCCCGGCGGCCCGCCGGGCTGACCGGTGTCGCGCGCCGGGTTGGCGGGCGGCGGCATCCGAAATCAACGGCATACCAGTGGCCCGACCGCGAGTTCGACGAGTCAGGAATCGGAGGCGCCGGTATGAGGCTCCGGACCCCCATCGTCAGATGTGCAGCGCCCGACCGTCGACCGCGAGGGCGGCTTCCTTGACCGCTTCGTTCAGGCTCGGGTGGGCGTGGCAAGTGCGCGCGATATCCTCGGCCGAGGCGCCGAACTCGATGGCGAGCACCAGTTCCGCGATCAGCGTGCCGGCGTCCGCGCCGAGGATGTGGGCGCCGAGCAGACGGTCGGTCACGGGATCGGCGAGCAGTTTGACGAACCCCTCGGTCTCGCCCATGGCGCGGGCGCGGCCGTTCGCGGTGAAGGGGAATTTGCCGATCCTGTAAGGCTGACCGCGGGTTTTGAGCTCCTCTTCGGTCTCGCCCACGGCCGCGACCTCGGGCGAGGTGTAGACCACGCCAGGAATGGCGCCGTAGTTCACGTGCCCGGCGCGTCCGGCGAGCAATTCCGCGAGTGCGACGCCTTCCTCCTCGGCCTTGTGCGCGAGCATCGGTCCCGCGATGACATCGCCGATCGCGTAGATGCCGGGGATGTTGGTGGCGTAGTGCCCATCCGTCATCACCCGCCCGCGAGCATCGAGCGCCACCCCGGCTTCGGCGAGCCCCAATCCTTCGGTGTGTGCGCGCCGCCCGATCGCAACCAGCACCACATCGGCTTCGAGCGCGGTGGCGTCACCTCCCTTGGCCGGCGCGAGCGTGAGCCGAACGCCCGCGCTGGTCCGCTCCGCCGCGGTGAGCTTGGTGCCGAGACGGAACACGATTCCCTGCTTGGTCAGGATACGCTGGAAATTCCTTGCAACTTCGCTATCCATGGTGGGCACGATGCGGTCGAGAAATTCGACCACCGTGACCTCGGCACCGAGGCGCCGCCAGACACTGCCGAGTTCGAGCCCGATATAGCCGCCGCCGATGACGACAAGTCGCTTGGGGACGGCTTCGAGGGCAAGCGCACCGGTGGAGGTGAGGATTGCCTTCTCGTCGATCTCCACACCCGGCAGCGGCACGCTCTCGCTGCCGGTGGCGATGACGATGGACTTCGCCTCGTGGATAGTACCGGCAACGTCTACTTTGCCCCTCCCGGCGATACGAGCTGCACCCTTGAGCCAGGTAACGTGGTTCTTGCGGAACAGGAACTCCACGCCCTTGACGTTGGCGGAGACCACCTCCTCCTTGCGCGCCATCATGCGGGGCAGATCGAGCACGATCCCTTCCGCCCGCACGCCGTGATCAGCGAACGCGTGAGCGGCAGCGTGGAAATTCTCGCTCGACTGCAGCAGCGCTTTCGAGGGAATGCAGCCGATATTGAGGCAGGTGCCGCCCAGGGTCTCGCGCTTCTCGGCGCAGGCGACCCTGAGACCGAGTTGCGCCGCGCGCAGCGCACAGACATAGCCGCCGGGCCCCGCGCCGATGACGAGGAGATCAAACGCTTCGCTCATCGTGTCCTCACAGACCGAGCAGGAGACGGCGCGGATCCTCGACGCTTTCCTTGATCCGCACCAGGAAGGAGACTGCCTCGCGCCCGTCCACGATGCGGTGGTCGTAGGTCAGCGCGAGATACATCATCGGCCGGATCTCGACCTTGCCGGCGATGGCGATGGGTCGCTCCTGGATCTTGTGCATCCCGAGGATCGCCGATTGTGGCGGGTTGAGGATGGGGGTGGACATCAGCGAGCCGTAGACACCACCGTTGGTGATGCTGAAGCTGCCTCCGGTGAGTTCCTCGAGCTTCAACGTGCCTTCACGGGCGCGCTTGCCGAAATCAGCGATGGCGCGTTCGATCTCGGCGAATCCCATGGTGTGTGTGTCACGGATCACCGGTACCACCAGCCCCTGCGGCCCGCCCACCGCGATGCCCATGTGGACGTAGTTCTTGTAGACGATCTCCTCGCCGTCGATCTCCGCATTCACCGCCGGGAACTCGTGCAGTGCTACCACGGCGGCGCGCACGAAGAAGCCCATGAAGCCGAGCCGCACGCCGCCGTGCTTCTTCTCGAACGCGTCACGGTATTCGGCGCGCAGTGCCATCGCCGCCGACATGTCCACCTCGTTGAAGGTGGTGAGCATGGCGGCGGTGTTCTGCGCCTCCTTGAGCCTGGTCGCGACGGTGCGGCGCAGACGGGTCATGCGCACCCGCTCCTCGCGCGCGGCCTCGCGCGGGGCGGGAGCAGGCGCTACCGCGGGTGCCGGGGACGGTGCGGGCCGGTCGAGGAAGGCCTGCACGTCGCCCTTGGTGATCCGCCCGCCCTTGCCCGAGCCGGCGCCGATCGTGGCGGGGCCGATACCGCTTTCGGCCAGCAGCCGTTGCGCGGCAGGCAGGGCCACCGGCGCGGTCGCGGCGGGGCGTGCGACGGGTCCGACCGGTTGCGGTGGCGCGTGCACGCCCGCTGCGGTCATTTCCGAGCCGGGCTCCGGCGGTCCGGCGCCCTCCTCGATGCTGCCGAGCACCGCTCCTACCGCCACCTCTGCGCCTGCGGCGGCCGCGATGGCGCCGAGCCGGCCGGCGGCTGGCGCGTTGACCTCCACCGTCACCTTGTCGGTCTCGAGCTCGACCAGAGGCTCGTCCGTCTTCACCACTGCGCCGGTCTCCTTGAGCCAGCGCGCCACGGTCGCGGAAGTGACGCTCTCTCCGAGCGTGGGAACCTTGATCTCGATGCTCATGCGGAGGGTTTTCCTTCCCGGGGCAAGATCTGGGCGGGCGTCAGGCGAGGTGGAGTGCTTCCTGGACGAGATGGGTCTGCTGGCGGGCATGCTGGCGGGCGAGCCCGGTCGCCGGGCTGGCCGCCTCGGCGCGGCCGACGTAGCGCGGACGCTGCGCCGCGTTGCCGATGTGGCCGAGCAATTTCTCAAGCCTGCGGTCGAGGAAGGTCCAGGCGCCACTGTTCTCCGGCTCTTCCTGGCACCACACCACTTCGGCGTTGCGGTAGGGCGCAAGGGCTAGCGTCAACGATTTGTCGGGGAACGGATAGAGTTGCTCCATGCGCACGATCGCCACTTCGTCGATGTGCTTCTCGCGCCGCTCCGCGAGCAGGTCGTAATAGACCTTGCCCGAGCACAATACCACGCGCTTGACCGCCTCGGCGGGCGCGATCGGGTCGATCTCGGGGATGACATAGCGGAACTTGGAACCCTCCGCCATTTCGGCGATGGGTGAGACCGCGAGTTTGTGGCGCAGCAGCGACTTCGGCGTCATGATCACCACCGGCTTGCGGAAATTGCGTCGCAATTGCCGGCGCAGTGCGTGGAAATAATTGGCCGGGGTGGTAAGGTTGCAGACCGTCATGTTGCGCTCGGCGCAGAGTTGGAGATAGCGCTCGAGCCGGGCCGAGGAATGGTCCGGCCCCTGGCCTTCGAATCCGTGCGGCAGCAGCAGCGCCATGCCGCACATGCGCAGCCACTTGCTCTCCCCACTCGACAGGAACTGGTCGATGATCGCCTGCGCGCCGTTGGCGAAATCGCCGAACTGCGCTTCCCACAGCACCAACGTGCGCGGGTCGGCGAGGGCGTAGCCATATTCGAACCCGAGCACGCCGACCTCGGAGAGCGGCGAATTGTAGATCTCGATCTTGGCCTGGTCGGGAGCGATGTTGTTGAGCGGCGTATATTCGTTCTGGTTCTCCTGGTCGATCAGCACCGCGTGGCGCTGGCTGAAGGTGCCGCGCTGGCAATCCTCGCCGGAGAGGCGGATGCGATGGTCCTCGAGCAGGAGCGTGCCGAAGGCGAGCGCCTCGGCGGTTGCCCAGTCGATGTCAGCGCCGCTTTCGATCGCCGCCCGCTTGGCCTCGAGCTGGCGGGCGATCTTGGGGTTGAGCGCGAATCCCTCCGGAACGCGGCAGAGCGCGCCGCCGACCTGGCGCAGCACCGTCGCCGAGACCGCAGTGGAGAGCTCTACCCGCTTGTCCTCGCCGCCCTCCTGGCTCAACCCTGTCCAGTGGCCTTCGAGCCAGTCCGCCTTGTTGGGCTTGTAGGCGCGCGCGGCCTGGTAGGCAGCCTCGAGCGTGCTGTTGAACTCATCCTGGATCGCCTGCGACGCTTCGGCGGAGACGGTGCGTTCGGTGGCGAGACGTTCGGCGTAGAGGGTGCGGGTGGTCGGGCGGGCGGCGATCGCGCGATACATCAGCGGCTGGGTGAACGCGGGCTCGTCCGCCTCGTTGTGACCGTGGCGGCGGTAGCAGACGATGTCGAGCACGATGTCGGCGGCGAACTTCTGGCGATATTCCGCCGCCATGCGCGCAGCGAACACCACGGCCTCGGGATCGTCGCCGTTGACGTGCAGCACCGGCGACTGGATCGATTTCGCGACGTCGGTGCAGTAGAGGCCGGAATAGGCGTGGGCGGGGACCGTGGTGAAGCCGATCTGGTTGTTGACGATCAGATGCACCGTGCCGCCGGTGCGGTAGCCGATGAGCTGGCTCATCGCCAGCGTTTCATAGACGATGCCCTGGCCGGCGAAGGCAGCGTCGCCATGGATGAGGATGCCCATCACTGAGCGCCGCTCGCGGGTATCGCCCGCCATGTCCTGGCGCGCGCGGACCTTGCCCACCACGACCGGATCGACGACTTCGAGATGGGACGGGTTGGGCTGCAGCGAAAGATGGACGGTATGGCCCGCGATCTCGGTGTCGGTCGAGGTGCCGAGATGGTATTTCACGTCACCCGAACCCTGCACGTCGTCGGGGTTGGCAGAGGCGCCGGCGAACTCGCTGAACACCGCGGAGAAGGGCTTCCGCAGCACGTTGACCAAAGCATTCAGCCGCCCGCGGTGGGCCATGCCGATGGCGATCTCGCGCACGCCCGCAATCGCCGCCACCTCGATCACCGTGTGCAGTACCGGGATCAGCGATTCGCCGCCCTCGAGCCCGAAGCGCTTGGTGCCGACGAAGCGCTTCTGACAAAACGTCTCGAAGGTTTCCGCTTCGGTGAGCTGGCGCAAAAGCCGGGTCTTGGCTTCGGTGTCGAAGCCACGCCGCCACGGTGCGCCCTCGACACGGCGCTGGATCCAGGATTTCTGGTCGGGGTCCTGGATGTGCATGAACTCGACGCCGAGCGGTCCGCAATAGGTTTCGCGCAGGATGGCGACGATCTCGCGCAGACTGGCGCTCTCGCGGCCGAGCACGTTGTCGATGAAGATCGGCCGATCGAGATCTCCGGCCGAAAATCCGTAGTTGACAGGGTCGAGTTCGGGATGATGGCGGGGTGTGGCGAGCCCCAGCGGATCGAGTTTGGCCTCGAGATGCCCGCGAACCCGGTAGGCGCGGATCAGCATCAGCGCGCGGATCGAATCGAGCGTCGCCGCGCGCACCGTTTCGGCGGAAACAGCTCCTTCGGCGGGTGGCGGACGCATCGCCGGCGCTTCGGGGGTGGCGAAGACCGTGCGCCGCGGCGCCCAGGATGCGCCGACCGCATCGCCCAGCACGGCGCGCCCCTCGTCGTTGAGTGCGGCGAACAGTTCGGCGAATCCAGGGTCGACACTCGCCGGATCACCGACCCAGCGTGCGTAGAGATCGGCGATGAAGGCGGCATTGCCACCGTTGAAGGCGGTTGCCAGGATATCGACGCCAGCCATGTTCAACCCCTCGACACAATGCGCCCGGCGGCACGGCCGGGGCGGAAAATCGCTTCAGGACCGCCGGCTCAGCCGCGCAGTGCGGCGAGCATGGTGCTGCCTAGCGCGGCAGGGCTTTCCGCCACGTGAATGCCCGCGCTCTTCATCGCCTCCATCTTGGCGCCCGCCGTGTCACGCCCGCCGCTGATCACCGCCCCCGCGTGGCCCATGCGCCGCCCCGGTGGCGCGGTGACACCGGCGATGAAGCCCACCACCGGCTTCCTAGTTCCACTCCGGGCGATGAACTCGGCGGCATCGATCTCGCTTTCGCCGCCGATCTCGCCGATCATCACCACTGCCGCGGTTTCGGCGTCGGCAAGGAAAAGCTCGAGCACCTCGACAAAGTCGAGCCCCTTGACGGGGTCGCCGCCGATACCGACGCAGGTGCTCTGGCCCAGGCCCGCCGCCGTGGTCTGTGCCACCGCCTCGTAGGTCAGGGTGCCGGAACGGCTGACGATGCCGATGCGCCCGCGCCGGTGGATGTGGCCGGGCATGATGCCGATCTTGCACGCCTCGGGGGTGATGATGCCAGGGCAGTTCGGCCCGATCAGCCGCGAGCCCGAGCCTGCGAGGGTGCGCTTGACCCGCACCATGTCGAGCACCGGAATCCCTTCCGTGATGCAAACGATGAGGGGAATTCCGGCGTCCGCGGCTTCGAGGATGGCATCCGCGGCAAATGGCGGGGGCACATAGATCGCGCTCGCGGTGGCACCGGTGGCGGCCACCGCCTCTGCCACCGTGTCGAACACCGGAAGATCGAGATGCCGTCCGCCGCCCTTGCCCGGTGTCACCCCGCCGACCACCCGGGTGCCATACGCAATTGCCTGTTCGGAATGAAAGGTACCCTGGGCGCCAGTGAACCCCTGGGTGATCACCGTTGTCGCTTCGTCCACCAGGATTGCCATTATGCTGCCTCCTTCGCTGCCTTGACCACCTTGAGAGCGGCGTCGGCCAGGTTGTCGGCGGCAATGATGGCGAGCCCCGATTTCGCCAGGATTTCCTTGCCGAGGGCGACGTTGGTGCCTTCCAGCCGCACCACCAGAGGCACGCTGAGCGAAAGCTCGCGCGCCGCCGCCACCACCCCTTCGGCGATCACGTCGCACCGCATGATGCCGCCGAAGATGTTGACCAGAATGGCCTCCACGTGCGGGTCGGAGAGGATGATCTTGAACGCAGCCGTCACCCGTTCCTTGGTGGCGCCGCCGCCGACATCGAGGAAATTCGCCGGCGCGCCGCCGTATAACTTGATGATGTCCATGGTCGCCATGGCGAGCCCGGCACCGTTGACCATGCAGCCGATGGTGCCGTCGAGTGCGACGTAGTTCAGGCTGTGGCGCGCCGCCTCGAGCTCCTTCGGATCCTCCTCCGCCTCGTCCGCGAGTGCGGCGACGTCGGGATGGCGGAACAGAGCATTGTCGTCGAAGCCCATCTTGGCGTCGAGCGCCACCACGCCGCCGGCTTCGGTGATGACCAGCGGGTTGATCTCGAGCAGAGAACAATCGAGCGCGGTGAAGGCTTGGTAGAGGGCGGCGAGGAATTTGCCGAATGCCGCCATCTGGCCTCCCGCAAGCCCCAGCCCGTGGCCGAGCCGGCGACCGTGGAAGGAGGAATATCCGCTGGCCGGATCAACGGAGAGCCGCAGGATGCGCTCGGGGTGGTGGGAAGCCACCTCCTCGATCTCCATGCCGCCGTCGCTCGAGGCCATGATGCCGACGCGCCCGGTCTTGCGGTCGATCAATAGAGAGAGATAGAGCTCGCGTGCGATCGCGCAGCCGGCCTCGACATAGACCCGGCGTACCATCCGCCCGGCCGGCCCGGTCTGGCGGGTCACGAGCGTGTGGCCGAGCATGGCCGCAGCGGCCTGCTCGACCTCCGATGCCGAGCGTGCGAGGCGCACGCCGCCCTTGCCGGCGGGATCGTCGGCGAAGCGCCCGGCGCCGCGCCCGCCAGCGTGGATCTGCGACTTCACCACATAGACCGGCCCCGGCAGCTTCGCCGCCGCCGCCGCTGCCTCGGCCGGCGTCCAGGCGGCATAGCCGTCGAGCACCGCGACGCCGTAGCGACGCAACAATTCCTTGGCCTGGTATTCGTGGATGTTCATGGCGCGGCCCCGATCAAGCGCGCTGCCGCCTCGATCACGCCGCGCACGCCCGCGCAGGATTTCTCGAACGCCGCGCGTTCGTCGTCGGTGAGCGGGATCTCCACCACCCGCTCGACCCCCTCGGCGCCGATCACTACCGGCACGCCGACATAGAGTCCGTTGATACCGTATTGGCCGTCGAGCCAAGCGGCGCAGGGCAGCACCCGCTTCTTGTCGCGCAGATAGCTCTCGGCCATGGCGATCGCCGAGGAGGCCGGCGCGTAGAAGGCGCTGCCACGTTCGAGGAGCTTGACGATCTCGCCGCCGCCGTTGGCGGTGCGGTCGACGATGGCGGCGATCCGCTCCGCGGTGGTCCAACCCATGCGGATGAGGTCGGGCACGGGGATGCCGGCGACCGCCGAATAGCGCACCAGCGGGACCATCGCATCGCCATGGCCGCCGAGCACGAAGGCGGTGACATCCTCGACCGAGACCCCGAACTCGCGGGCGAGGAAGAGCTGGAAGCGCCCCGAGTCCAGCACGCCGGCCATGCCCACGACCTTGTGATGGGGCAGGCCCGATTTCTCCCGCATCACCCAGACCATGGCGTCGAGCGGGTTGGTTACGACGATCACGAACGCGTCCGGGCAATGGGTGCGGATGCCGGCGGCGACCTCGGCGATCACCTGCGCGTTCTTGCCCACGAGATCGTCACGCGACATGCCAGGCTGGCGCGGGAAGCCGGCGGTGCAGATGACCACGTCGGCCCCGGCGATGGCGGCATAGTCGGAACCGCCCCTGATCTCGGCGTCGAACCCCTCGATGGCGCCGGACTGGGCGAGATCGAGCGCCTTGCCCGCAGCGACGCCGCCGAAGACGTCGAACATCACGACGTCGCCGAGTTCCTTCAGGCCGATGAGGTGGGCGAGTGTGCCGCCGATGTTGCCGGCGCCGATGAGGGCTATCTTGTTGCGGGCCATCGCAATTCCTTCCTCGCAGGGGGAGAGGGAGTAGCGCCGGAGGCCGAGGGCCGCTCCGTCGCCGCCGCCCGAAAACCCGGATTTGCTAGCCCATGCGCCGCGCCCCGACAAGTCACGCCCCGCGCGGTATCCGCCTGCTTCACGTCAGATGTGCCCGCCGCGCATAGGACCGGCCCTGCATTTCGATCAGTCGCGAGACGGTGCGCGCCGCGCCCGTCTCCATCGCGCCCTCCGGCCACAAAGCGTCCGGGGCGGCGGCGGCCGAGGCGAACAGGCCCACGCCATGGTCGTACAGCGCATCGACGAGGGTGACGAACCGCCGTGCCACGTCCCGCCCTTCGGTGCCGAAGCGGGGGATGGCATCGATGATGAGGGTATGGAAATGGGTGGCCAGCGCCAGATAGTCCCCGGGGCCGAGCGCCGCCTCGCAGAGTGCGGCGAAGCCGAAGCGCGCCGCCCCGCCCGCCGCCTCGGGAACCACCAGAACCCGCCCCATCACCTCGAGCTGCTGCGGCCGGATCGGAGCGTCGCCGGCGAGGGCGGCAAAGACCGCGTCGAGTTCCTCGCGCGCCCATTCGTCCGCCGGCACCAGCCAAGGCGTGATCTCGTCGAGCCGTGCCCGTCGCCAGTCCCGCACCCCGTCCAGCACCAGGAGGTCGAGGTGGGACTTGAGCAGGGCGATGAACGGCAGGAAGGCGTCGCGCCCGGGCTGGCCGGCGAAGAGATCGTCGGGCGCGGTGTTCGATGTCACCACCACCGCGACGCCGCGGGCGAACAGCGCCTCGAACAGCCGGCCCAGGATCAGTGCGTCGGCGATGTCGTTGATCTGGAACTCGTCGAAACAGAGCAGCGCCGCCTCGGCCGCGATCGTATCCGCCAGCGGGGGAATGGGGTCGGCTCCGGCTGGGTTGGCCCGCCTCCAGGCGTGGATGCGCGCATGGGCCTCCTGCATGAAGGCGAGGAAATGCAGCCGCCGTTTGCGGGTCAGGTCGGCGGCCGCGAAGAAGAGGTCCATCAACATGGACTTGCCCCGCCCCACCCGGCCGACGAGATAAAGCCCGTGCGGCCGCTCGTCCGGCCCGTCCTCGGGCGGCTTGCGGCGCAGGAAGCGCGCGATCAGCCCTTGCGGCTGCGCCGCTTCGGGGTCGTAGCCGCGCAACCGCACCCAAAGCCGCTGCAACCGCTCCGCCGCGAGCGCCTGGGCCGGGTCGGTTTCGAGACGCCCGTCACGCAGCCGCGCCCGGTAGGCAGGAAGCGGGCCGGCCGAAAGATCCTCCGGCAGCAGTTGCGCGAGCGGACGAAGCTCAGTCACCCGGATCTCCCTGGCAGCCGGATCTTCCCGAGGCGGCGCTGCGGCATGGCCGGACGCAGCCCCTTTCCTTCACGGCCGCGAACGCCCGGCGCGCGGCAGGAGCATGGCACGCAAGCATGAACAATCCGCAAGCGCCGGCGATCTCAGCCGTCGGGCCGGAGCGCGTATCGTCCCGAGCCTGCCGAGGCCATGACCAGGAACCCTCCGACGATGGACAAGTTCTTGAAGAAATTCGTCTTTGCCGCCATCATCGCGGCCCCGTGCAGGTCCCAGAAACGGTGGGCGATGAACATGGTGCCGAGCGTGAAGGCGGCCATCACCAGGGCCGATAGCCGCACCCCGATGCCGAGCACGATCAGCGTCGAAACCCCGACCTCGCAGACGATGGCGACAATCCCGGCCAGGAACGGAACCGGGGCATGCAGATAGGCGAGGTAATGCACGATCCCGGGCCAGCCGGTGATCTTGCCGATCCCCGCCGGCAGGAAGAGCGAGACCATGACGATCCTGCCCACCAGCAGCCCGAGATCGCGCAAGCCCCCCGATCGATGGGTGGCGGAACCGCTCATCACTGATTCGCTCATGCCGGACATTCTGTCCCCCTCTGGCTGCAACGTTGCTCCGCCGCCGCCAGGCGGCTAGGAAAGGCTATCACGGATCGCGCGCACACAACCATCCGGCCCCTGCCCACGGCACGCGCATCCCGGGCGGAGAGCGAGGCACCATGATCGATCTGGCTTACGATGCGTTGACCGCAACCCCGGTAGCCGCCGACCCCTTCCCCCATGTGGTCGTCGGGCATTTCGTGTCTCCGGCAACACTCGCCCGGGTGGTGGCGGGCCTGCCTAGGGGGCAACCGCGGGGTTCGCTGCCGATCGCCTCCGTCCGCCTCGGCCCCGATGCCGGTGCGCTGATGGCGGAAATGGAGGGGCCGCGGCTGCGCGCCGCCATCGCCGCCAAGTTCGGCCTCGACCTTTCGGGCGCGCCGACCATGCTCACTCTGCGCTGCGCGACCGGCGAGCGCGACGGGCGCATCCATTGCGATTCCACCGCCAAGCGGGTCACCGTCCTGCTCTATCTCAACCCAGAAGGCGCCGCCTGGTCGCGCCAGGAGGGCTGCTTGCGCCTGCTGCGCGGGCCGAGCAACATCGAGGATTACGCGGTGGAGGTGGCGCCGGTGAACGGCACTCTGCTGGTCTTTCCCAACGGGCCGACCACCTGGCACGGCCACAAGCGCTTCGTCGGACCACGCTACGCCATCCAGCTCAACTACATGACGACGGACGGCAAGGCCCGCTCGGAACTCCGCCGCCACCGGCTCTCGGCGTTCGTCAAGCGGCTGACCCGGGCGGCCTGACCGGCCGCCTACCGCCCCGCTTCAGCCGCGCAGCCGGGCCACCGTCGCGGTGGTGGAATGACCGGGGAGAAGCCCGGCGAGGACCACCTTTCCGCCCCAGGATTCTACCTCGCGCCTGCCGACCACCTGGTCGAGCGTGTAGTCCGCGCCCTTGACCAGCACTTCCGGGCGCAGCGCCTCGAGCAACGCGAGCGGCGTGTCCTCCTCGAAGGCGACGACGAGATCGACCGACGCGAGGCTGGCCAGCACTGCGGCCCGCGCCGCTTCCGGCTGCACCGGGCGGCTCGCGCCTTTGAGGCGGCGCACGCTCGCGTCCGCATTGATCCCCACCACCAGCCGGTCGGCCGCGCCGCGGGCCTGTTCGAGCAGATGGACGTGGCCGGGGTGGAGGAGGTCGAAGCAACCGTTGGTGAAGCCGACCCGCCAGCCGCGGCGACGCCAGCGTTCGACCTGTTCCAGTGCCTGCTCGCGGCTGACGATCTTGCGCAGCGAGCTTTGCTGCGGCCCCAGCGCTGCCGCCAGATCCGCCGGGTGGACCACCGCGGTTCCCACCTTGCCGACCACGATGCCGGCGGCGAGATTGGCCAGCCGCACCGCGACCGCGAGTTCGAGCCCGGCGGCGAGCCCGGCCGCGAGCGTCGCGACCACCGTGTCCCCCGCGCCCGAAACGTCGAAGACTTCCGCCGCCTCGGCCGGGAAGTGGCGCGTGCCCGTCGCGTCCACCAGCGTCATTCCGTCCTCGGAACGGGTGACCAGCACCGCGGCGAACCCGTGAGCGGCGCGCAGCCGCCCCGCCGCGGCTGCCACCGCCACGTCCGTATCGGTCGCCATGCCGGTCGCCTCGGCGAGTTCACGGCGGTTGGGGGTGATGATGTCGGCCCCGGCGTAGCGTCCGTAGTCCTGGCCCTTGGGATCGACGATCACCCGCCGGCCGGCGGTGTGAGCGGCGGCGATCAGCCGGGCGGGGACGCTGCCGGCGAGCACGCCCTTGCCATAGTCGGAGAGCACAGAGAGATGGGTAGCCCCGATCGCCCCCTCGGCGATGTGGACCAGCCGGTCGGACAGTCGGGGGTGGATCGGTGCAGTCTCCTCCCGATCGGCGCGCAGCAATTGCTGGCCCTGGGCGAGGAATCGGCTCTTGCGGGTGGTCTGCCGCCCGCCTTGCACCAGGAGCCAGGGCTCGACCCCGGCCTGACCGCCGATCAGCGCGGTCAGATCCGATCCGGTCTGGTCGTCGCCCACCACCGAGACGAAGGCCACGGCGGCGCCGAGCGCGCAGAGGTTACGCACCACATTGCCGGCGCCCCCCGGCATCGCGACCTCGCGGTTCACCGAGAGGATGGGGATCGGCGCCTCCGGGCTCACCCGATTGACGGTGCCGTAGATGTAGCGGTCGAGCATCACATCGCCCACCACCAGCACGCTACCGCGGGTCAGTCTGGGCACCCCCGCAGCGAGCGCCGCCATCTCCGCCGCTCCGCCCGCCATGGACGCGGGCGCGAGGGCGGGATCGGACACGGACGGATCATGCTCGTTCACCTTTGCGCAACTAGCGCCCCGGAGGCCGCCGCGCAAGGCGCGGCCGGACCGTTGGTCAGCCGGTCGCGGTGCGGCGGGTGTAGGGAAGCAGCAGCCCAAGCCCGATTCCCCAGGCACCATTGATCAGCACCGGGATCAGGATCCCCCAAAAGGTGAAGCCGTTGCCCAGCGGCAGGCCTTTGATCGGAAATACCACGAACAGCGCAAACACCGTCGCCGCCATGCCGCAAAGGAAACCGCCGGCCACCAGAGGAAGCCCGCCGAGCCGCGGTCGCACCCAGCCGAACAGCGCCCCCCAGATCCCGGCCCAGAAGGCCAGGCTGTAGCTCTGGGGCACGCCGAGCGGTGCCGTCGCCCCCATCGGAAAGGCCGGCGGCATCACGCCGACGACGTGTAGAAGTTCCCACATGCCTTGGTGGAACAGGAAAAACGACACTACCCCGGCCGCGAAGCCGCGCAATGCCCGATCGAAGCTTGGTTCCATGCCGCACCCTTCGCCTGACTAGGCATCTTCTGCCGGCCGATTAACGGCGGAGTAATCGACCCTCGCTCAACAATGGAGTCGCGGCAAGAGGCGGCGAGCGGCAGGAACCGAATGGCGATGACACGAGAGCGAGAGGGGCAGGGCGACCGCGGGCCTGGAGGGCGCCAATGAAAGCGCTGCTCGACAGCATCAAGTCGCTCGGTTTGCCCCGGCTGGTCGCGATGGGCAGTGTCGCCGTGGTCGCACTCGCCATGCTCGGATTCCTCGCGCTGCGTGCCGGCAACCAGCCGATGGCCCTGCTCTATGGCGATCTCGGCCTGCGCGACGCGGCGAGCGTCGCCGACGCGCTCAAGGGCGCGCACATCCCGTACAGCCTGGGTGCGCAGGGCAGCGAAATCCTGGTGCCGGCGAACCAGGTGGCACCGGCGCGGCTCCTCCTCGCCAAGGTCGGCCTGCCCACCGGCGGCTCGATCGGCTTTCGCATCTTCGACCACGCCAACCTGCTCGGCCAGACCGCTTTCCAGCAGCGTATCGACGAGACCCGCGCCCTGGAGGGCGAACTCGAACAGACCATCAGGCTGATCCAGGGTGTACGCGGCGCCAAGGTGAACCTGGTGCTGCCGCGCCGGCAGCCCTTCTCACAGACCAGCCAGCCCGCCCGAGCCTCGGTCCTGCTCACCATGGCGGGCGCGATGCCGCTCGACCCGCAGGGGGTGGCGGCGATCATCAATCTCGTCGCCGCCGCGGTGCCCGGACTGCGCCCCCAGGACATCGCGATCGTGGACAATCGCGGCGACCTGCTCGCCCGCGCCGGCGCTCCGGTCGGCGTCCTGGGAGGCTCGTCGAGCGCCGAGGAAATCCGCCGCGGCATAGAGCTGCGCCTCACCCGCGCGGTGGAGGATATGCTCGCCCGCGCCTTCGGGCCCGGACACGTGCGCGTCGAGACGTCGGTCGCGATGAATTTCGATCAGCAGCGGCAGACCCAGACCAGCTTCGATCCCAACGGCCAGGTGCTGCGCAGCCAGCAGACCTCCTCGACCAAGAGCAGCCGCACCCGCGCCGCCAATCGCAACGTCTCGGTGCAGAACAATCTGCCCAACGCCAACGCCGGCCAGGGGCAGGCGGGTTCGCAACGCACCACGACCCACGAGATCGACAATTACGAAATCAGCAAGACGGTGCGCACGCTGATCCACGATCAGCCGCAGATCAAGCGTATCAGTGTCGCGGTGATGGTGGACGGGACCGAGGCCAAGGGGCCGGGCGGCAAGCCGGTCTGGCAGCCGCGAACCCCGGCGCAACTCACCCAGATCGCCGATCTGGTGAAAAGCGCCATCGGCTACGACAAGGCGCGCGGGGATCATGTCTTCGTCACCAGCATGCGCTTCGTTCGCCCCGCCTCGGGAGCACCGGCGAAACGTCCGACCCTTTTCGGGGTGCCCCTGCCCGGACCCGCCGCGATGCCGCTGGTGGAGACCGCGATCTTCGGGCTCGTCGCCCTCTTCGCCCTGCTCTTCGTCTTCCGTCCTATGGTACTGCGCCTCGGCCTGCCCCAGCTCGGGGGAGGCGAGGCCGGGTCCGAACCGCCGGCCATCGCCGGTGGCGCGGGCGGCCCGCCGGTGGCTGGCGCCGCCGGCACCTCGTTGCTCGCCGGCCCCGCGGGCGGCGCCGGTGGCGGCGACGAGAGCATGGTCGAGGTCGGCCAGATCGAGGGCCAGATGCGAGCCTCCTCGCTCCGCCGCGTCGCCGGACTTGCCGACGCCCACCCTGACGAGACACTCGCGATCCTGCGCGGCTGGATGACGCAGGAGGCGGGCTGAAATGGCACAGGACGGCGGCTCGCTCAGCGGGGTGAAGAAGGCAGCGGCGCTGATGCTGGCGCTGGGCGAGGAACAGTGCGCCCGCTTATTCGCCTTGATGCACGAGGACGAGATCAAGGAGATCTCGGCGGCGATGGCCAAACTGGGTTCGGTGCCAGCCGAGGTGATCGAAGGACTATGCGGCGAATTCTCCGACAGTCTCGGCGCGGTGAGCGGGCTCGTCGGCTCCTACGACAGCACCGAGCGGCTGCTGCAGAAGACGCTGTCGCGCGAACGGGTTACCCAGATCATGGATGAGATCCGCGGCCCCGCCGGGCGGACGATGTGGGACAAACTGGGCAACGTCAACGAGAACGTGCTCGCGAGCTATCTCAAGAACGAATACCCGCAGACTGTCGCCGTGGTGCTCTCCAAGATCCGCGCCGACCATGCGGCCCGCGTCCTCGCGATCCTGCCCGAACCCTTCGCGATGGAAGTGGTGATGCGCATGTTGCGCATGGAGACGGTGCAGAAGGAGGTACTCGACGGGGTCGAACGCACCCTGCGCGCGGAATTCATGTCCAACCTCGCCCGCAACACCCGTCGAGACGCCCACGAGCTGCTCGCCGAGATCTTCAACAATCTCGACCGCGCCAACGAGACCCGGTTCGTCGCTGCCCTCGAAGAGCGCAACCGCGAATCCGCCGAACGGGTGAAGTCACTGATGTTCACCTTCGACGATCTCCAGAGACTTTCTCCCGCCGCGATCCAGACGCTGCTGCGTGCGGTCGAGAAGGACAAGCTGCCGCTCGCACTCAAGGGAGCCTCGGAGAAGATCCGCGATCTCTTCTTCAAGAATCTATCAGAGCGCGCGGCGAAGATGCTGCGCGACGACATCGAGGCGCTCGGCCCGGTCAAGCTGCGCCAAGTGGACGAGGCGCAGGGCTCGGTGGTAGCGCTGGCCAAGGATCTCGCGGCCCAGGGCCAGATCGAGATCGGCGAAGGCAAGGACGAGGAGCTGGTCTATTGACCATGAAGCGCACATCTCGCTGCGGCGCCGCGGCGGACAGGAGCAAGACCGATGGCAGATGATGTCGAACTCGCGGAACTGTCCTCCGACGCTCCGGCCCTCGGCGCGCCCGAGCCCGGCGCCGGGCGCACCGCGCGTGACCTCGAGGCGGTCTATGACATTCCCGTCACTGTCTCCGCCGTGCTCGGCAAGGCGACGATGCAGGTGAGCCAACTGCTCAAGCTCGGGCGGGGCGCGGTGGTGGAGCTCGATCGCAAGCTCGGCGAGGCGATCGACATCTACGTCAACAACCGCCTCGTCGCCCGCGGTGAGGTCGTGATGGTGGATGATACCCGCCTCGGTATCACCATGACCGAGATCGTCAAGGCCGACCGTGCCGGCTGAAGCGAGGTAGAGCATGCGCGTTCTCCTCATCGGCTCGCTCGCCGGCGAACTCGGCCAGGCGGCGCGCATCGCGATCGCCCGCGGCGCCAAGCTCGACCAGGCAGACGATATCGAGACCGGACTCGTCCGCCTGCGCGAGGATGCTCGGGTAGATGTCGTGCTCTGCGATCTCGGCCATGACGTGGGCGCGCTGGTGCGCGCGCTCGCCCACGAACGCATGGCGGTTCCCGTCGTCGCCTGCGGCACCGGCGAGGACGAGGAGGCGGCGCTTCGTGCCATTCGCGAGGGGGCCCGCGAGTTCCTGCCGCTGCC
>DAHWFB010000055.1 GCA_027326105.1 Acetobacteraceae bacterium | reverse complement strand
GCGTCATGCTGTTCTCCCCCGGATGGCAGGGCAGAGATGGCGCCGCCGGGCGGGGGCCACAACCCTCCGGCGGGGTGCCGCAAAAAGGCCAGGCCAGGGCTCCGCCCTGGACCCGCCGGGGCCTGAGGCCCCGGACCCCCGACGCTCGCCTGCCCCGCCGGCGGGCGCCCCGGGGCTCAGCCTTTGACGGGTTCGCCGGTCCTGGGGTCGAGGAACAGGGGAGGCGTGTGGCCGCCGCCCTTGAAGTCGAACAGCGGCATGAGCGAGCCGGTGGAAGCGTCGAACGAGCCGCCGCCGAGCCGGGCGCCGTGCAGCCAGTTGTCCTCGATGAAGCGCACCACCGAGGCCTGGGTGATCTGGCCGTGGCCGACGAAATTGGCCCGCGCCCAGGGGGAGATGACCAGGAACGGCAGCCGCGTGCCCGGCCCGCAACGCCCGTTCACCGGCTTGCCGGCGAGCCCGAGCGGGCGCGGACCGGTGCCGCACTTGCCCGGACCGTCGAGCTGGTCGGCCTGGGGGTCGAAGGAGGTGCGGGTGGGCTGAGCGAAGGCGTGGTCGTACCAGCCGTCGGAATCGTCCCAGGTGATGAGGATGGCGGTGTTCTTCCAGTCGGGCTGGTGCTCGAGGAAATTGACCAGCCTGACGATGCCGGCCTGCTCGTCGAGCGGGTCGGAGTAGCCGGCGTGCCCGTCCTGGTAGGCGGGGAGCTTGATGTAGGAGACCGAGGGGAAGTTGCCCGCCTGCACAGCGCGATAGAAATCCCCCAGCCCGTACTGGTGGTTGGCGGGGTCGCGCCTGCCGGAGTGGGCGAAGCTGTAGCCGATGGTGGCGAGCGCGAGCGGGCGGAGGTGCTTCGGGTTGGCGGTGGAGGCGTAGTACTGGAACCAGTTGTGGTGGGGGATGTAGTCGGCGACCGGGTGGCCGACCGGGGCGGGCAGATGGTCGCGCCCGCAACCGGTGGTGCCGTTGGGGTTGCGCACGCCGAGGTCGAACCCGCCCATGAACCCGCCCCAGCTGATGCCCCCGGCGTTGAGCAGGTCGCCGCTGTTGCGCCCGGTCATCATCACCTGGTTCCGGGGGTTGGAGCAGACGTCGTAGGCGGGATCGACGTCGCTGATCAGCGCCAGCCCGCCCGCCCCGTCGGGGATGTAGTAGGAGGGATGGGCGAGGGTGAAGGGCTGCTTGGTGCTGGCGACCAGCCGCACCCCGTCGGTCTGGCCCGAGACCACTTCGAGCGCGCCCGGAGTGGAGGGGCCGTAGGTGTCGGTCCAGGCGTTGTCGCTCATGGTGAAATGCTGGGCGTACATCCAGAGCGCGGTGACGGTGTTGCCGTCGAAATAGCCCATCACCTGGGCGGGGGTGCCGAAGACGCCGGCGGCACCCTTGGTGCCGTGGCCGGTGAAGCGGGGGAAGCGGTTGTTGCGCCCGCCGTTGTAGGCGCGCTGCTCGGCGGTGTAGCCGTGGTCCTGGTCGGCGGTGGCGGCCTGGCTGCGGTCGAGCCGGAAGGGCGCGGGGCCGGCCGCGGGCTTGAGCAGCCCGGCCGCGACCAGATTGTTCACGCCGGGCGTGCCCGCGAGGGCGGTGAAGCGCGGCTCGCCGGGCGGGTTGGCGGCCTGCGGGTAGGTCGCGAAATAATGGTCGAAGGAGACGTTCTCGTCGAAGATGACGACGAGATGCTTGATCGGGGTCGCCGTCGGCTGCGCATCCTGCGGCGCCGGCGCACCGGGGACGGGCGCGACCGCGCCGGCGCCGGCGGCCCGCGCGCCGGCGGGCCGGTAGCCGGCGCCGGCGAGCAGCGCGCCGAGCGCGATGCTGCCCAGAAGGGTTCGGCGAAGAAGGCGGCGTCGGTTCATGGTGTTCGCTCCCCGAGATTGCGTCCTGCACCCCGCCTGCTAGCGCGGACCGCGCCATTTGTGCGTGAGAGGATGATGACGCCTGGCGGCGAGACTACAACCGCCGCGGGCCGCCGTCATCGGCCTCCTCGAGACGGGCGAGCAGGGCGGCGAGTGCGGGGCGGAGCCGGTGCAGTTCCTCGAGATGGGCGGCGGAAAGCGCGGCGAGCAGCGCTTCCGCCCGCTCGGTCAGCGCGACATCGACCCGCCTGCGGTCGGTCGCCACGGAGATCCGCCGCACCAGGCCGGCCGCGGCCAGCCGGTCGATCAGCCCGACCGCGGAGTGCGGCTTGAGCACCAGCGCCTCGGCCAGCGTGCCGATGGCGAGCCGCTCCCCCGGCGCCCCCTTGATGGCGAGCAGCGCCTGATGCTGCTGGGGGGCGAGCCCCGCCTTGCGGGCGGCCTCCGCGCTGAAGCCGAGGAAGCGGCGCAGGCTGGCGCGGAACTGGGCCAGCACTGCGTAGTCGGCGGCGGCCGGCAGGGGGCTGGTCATTTTGTCGCAATACGATATAACTGCCGCATCCCCTTGCCTCCGATGGGAGTTCCTTCCGCATGGCCGCAACCGACCGCGCCCGCGTGCCCGGAGACTTCACCACCACCCCGCGCGTGCTGCTCCTGGTGGCGCTCGCGCTGGTGGTGGGCAGCCTCGGCGTGTTCGCGGCGTGGGTCCTGCTCGATCTCATCGGCTTCTTCACCAACCTCGTCTACTTCGGCAAGCTGAGCGTTGCCTTGCGCCCGATCAATCTCCGCTTGCTCGGCACCGCTTCGGTGGCGGTGCCGGTGGCGGGCGGGCTGGTGATCGGGGTGATGGCGCGGTTCGGGTCGGAGAAGATCCGCGGCCACGGCATCCCCGAGGCGATCGAGGCGATCCTGCTCGGCCGCAGCCGGCTCGATCCGCGCGTCGCCGTGCTCAAGCCGCTGTCCTCGGCGATCTCCATCGGCACCGGCGGGCCGTTCGGCGCCGAGGGGCCGATCATCATGACCGGCGGCGCCCTCGGCTCGCTGCTCGCCCAGGCGCTGCCGGTGAGCGACGCGGAACGCAAGACGCTGCTGGTCGCCGGCGCCGCCGCCGGCATGACCGCGGTCTTCGGCACCCCGATCGCGGCCCTGATGCTCGCGGTCGAGCTGCTGCTGTTCGAATGGACGCCGCAGAGCTTCATCCCGGTCGCGGCGGCCGCCGTGACCGCCGATCTCGAACGCGGGCTGCTGCCGCTGGCCGCGCCGCTCTTTCCCTTCCACGGCGCGGCCGCGGTCACGCCCCTGGGGGCGGTGGCCTGGGTCGGCATCGGGCTCGCCTGCGGGCTGCTGTCGGGGCTGCTCACCCGGCTGGTCTATGGCTGGGAGGATGGGTTCCTGCGGCTGCCGCTGCACTGGATGTGGTGGCCGGCGATCGGCGGGCTCGCGGTCGGCCTGGGCGGGCTCGCCGACCCGCGGGTGCTCGGCGTCGGCTATGACGACATCGCCCGGATGCTCGGCGGGCAGGTGCCGCCGCGCGCGGCGCTGGTGCTGCTGGTGGTCAAGGCGGCGGTGTGGTCGATCGCGCTGGGCTCGGGCACCTCGGGCGGCGTGCTCGCCCCGCTGCTGATTATCGGCGGCGCCATGGGCAGCGCGCTCGCGCCCTTCCTGCCCGCCGCGGGGCCGGGCTTCTGGGCGCTGCTCGCGATGGCCGCGACCATGGGCGGCACCATGCGCTCGCCGCTCACCGCGACCTTCTTCGCGGTCGAACTCACCGGCGACACCCATGTCCTGCTGCCGGTGGTCACCGCCTGCGTCAGCGCCCATCTCTGCACCGTGCTCCTGATGCGCCGCTCCATCCTCACCGAGAAGATCGCCCGCCGCGGGCACCATCTGACCCGCGAATACCGGGTCGATCCCTTCGCCCTCACCCGGGTGGCCGAGGTGATGACCCGCGCGGTCGAGACCCTGCCGGGGGCGATGACGCTCCAGCAGGTGGCCGCCCGCCTCGCCGATCCCGCCAACCGCCATCCGAGCTTCCCGGTGGTGGACGGGGAGAACCGCGTGCTCGGCATCGTCGATCCGCCGCGGGTGATCGGCTGGCGCCGCGCCGGGCTGGCCCGGGGGACCACGCTCGGCGAGCTGCTCGCCGGCGAGACGCCCGAGGTCGCCCACCCGGAGGAATATCTCGAAGCGGTCGCGGACCGGATGATGGCCGCCGGGCTCGCCCATCTCGCCGTGGTGGACCGCGCCGGGGCGAGGCTCGTGGGCTATCTCGGCTGGCGCGACCTGCTGGCCGCCCGCACCCGCGCCGAGGCCGCGAGCCGCGAGCGGGCGGCGTTCTACCGGATGGGGTGAGCCCGGCTATGGCGGGCGGGGCGTCCCGTGCTATCCGGCGCCACCAACCCGGAGGGACCCACCGATGAAGCTTCTGCGCTACGGCCAGCCCGGCTCCGAGAAGCCCGCCCTGCTCGACGCCGCCGGCGGCCTGCGCGATCTTTCCGGCATCATCATCGACCTCGCCGGCGCCGTGCTCTCGCCGGCCGGCCTCGCCCGGCTGCGCGCGCTCGACCCGCACAGCCTGCCCGCGGTTCCGGGCACGCCGCGGCTCGGCCCCCCCGTCGCCCGCCCGCTCAATTTCGTCTGCATCGGCCTCAACTACGCCGACCACGCGGCCGAGACCGGGGCGGCGGTCCCCAAGGAGCCGATCCTGTTCCTCAAGTCGCTCTCCGCCTATTCGGGGCCCGACGATGACATCGTCATCCCCCCGGGTTCGCGGAAGACGGACTGGGAGGTGGAGCTCGGCGTCGTCATCGGCACCACCTGCCGGCGCGTGCCCGAGGCGGAGGCGCTCGCCCATGTCGCCGGATATGCGGTGATCAACGACGTCTCCGAGCGCGCCTTCCAGACCGAGCGCGGCGGCACCTGGGACAAAGGCAAGGGCTGCGACAGTTTCGGCCCCATCGGCCCCTGGCTGGTCACCGCCGACGAGGTGGCGGACCCGCAGAACCTCGGGCTCTGGCTGGAGGTGGACGGCAGGCGCATGCAGGACGGCAACACCCGGACCATGATCTTCGGGGTGCGCCAGCTGGTGAGCTACGTCAGCCACTTCATCACGCTGCACCCCGGCGACGTGATCTCCACCGGCACGCCGCCCGGGGTGGGGATGGGGCAGAAGCCGGAGCCGGTCTATCTGCGCCCCGGCCAGACCATCCGCCTCGGCATCGAGGGGCTCGGCGAGCAGAACCAGCGCACCGTCGGCGGCTGAGCCGGGGACCCCCGAGCGATGCGCGCGGGTTGAGGTGCTCGCCCTTCTGATCCTGGGCACGGCGGCGCTGCGGGTGGGGTTCGCGCTGGCCATGGGGCTCGGGGTGGACGAGAGCTACATGGTCGCCGCCGGGCGGCACGTGGCGCTCTCCTATTTCGACCATCCACCGCTGGCCTGGTGGCTCTCCCACGCGGCGGGGGTGGTGCTGGGGTGGTCACCGCTCGCGGTGCGGGCGCCGTTCATCGCCCTCTTCGCGCTTTCGACCTGGCTGATGGCGCGGCTGGGCACGCTGCTCTACGGCGAGCGGGCGGGGCTGTGGGCGGCGGTGGGGCTCAATCTCGCCCCCGTGCTCGGGGTCACCTCCGCGACCTGGGTGCTGCCGGACGGGCCGCTGCTCGCCGCCCTGCTGGCGGCGGCGGTGGGGTTCGCGCGCGCCATGCGGCTCGACGGCGGCGCGGGCGGGATGCGCTGGTGGGTGTTCGCCGGGCTGGCGGCGGGGCTCGGCATGGATGCCAAATACTCCGCGGCACTGGTCATCGGCGGCGCCTTCCTGTTCCTGCTGACCAGCGGCGCGGGCAGGCGGGCGCTCGCCACCCCCGGGCCGTGGGTCTCGGGTCTGCTCTCGCTCGCGCTGTTCGCCCCGGTGATCGCCTGGAACGCGCGCCACCACTGGGCTTCGTTCGCGTTCCAGGGCGACCGGGCGGCGGGGGCGGTGTTCCGCCCCTGGATGCCCTTCGTGGTCTGGGCCGGCGAGGCGCTGTTCCTGCTGCCCTGGCTGTGGCTCGCGCTGATGGCGCTGCTGGTGCGCGCGCTCGGCCGCGGCCCGGGCGAGGCGCGGGGCTGGTTCCTCGCCTGGCTCGCGCTGCCTTCGGTGGTGCTGTTCGCCGCGATCTCGGTGTGGTCGCGCCAGAAGATCCTGTTCCACTGGTCCGCGCCCGGGACCATGATGCTGCTGCCGCTGTTCGGCGAGGAATGCGCGCGGCGGCTGGCGGCGGGGGAGCGATGGGTGCGCCGCTGCCTCGCCGGGAGCGCGGTGCTGGTGGTGTCCGGGGTGGTGCTGGTCGGCTCGCAGACTGCGCTCGGCTGGCTGCCGCGCAGCCTGTGGCGCAACCATCTGCCCCCCGATGTCGAGGCGATCGACTGGAGTTCGCTGCGCGCAGCACTCGCCCGGCGCGGCCTGCTGGCGCGGCCGGGGCTGGTGGTGGCGGCGACGCGCTGGAACGACGCCGGGAAGATCGGCTATGCGCTCGGGCCGCGCGTGCCGGTCACGGTCCTGAACCGGGACGCGCGCGAATGGGGGATTTTCGCTCCCGCGTCGCGCTACCGCGGGCGCGATCTCCTGCTGATCGACGCGCACGGGACGGAAGCCTCGGTGCAGGCGCGCTACGGGCCGCGCTTCGCCCGCCTCGAACCGCTGCCGCCGGTTGCGATCCGCCACGCCGGGCGGGTGGTGTTCCGCGTCCGGCTGTGGTGGGGGACCGGCCTCAGAGCGTTTCGCTGAGCCGGATGGCGAGGCGACAGCCGGCCTTGATGGCGGCAGAGAGCAGCCGGTAGGCGGGCGCCTTCTCGGCCTCGTGGGCGAGGCCGATGTCGCGGTGTTCGCGTTCCTC
>DAHWFB010000076.1 GCA_027326105.1 Acetobacteraceae bacterium | reverse complement strand
CACCGCGAGCTTGACCTTGTGGGGATGCCAGGAACCCCAGGCCATCTTTTCGAGCGCGATGCCCATGTTGGTGGAGTCCTGCACACCGAAGCGGCACCATTCGGAGCCGACACAGGTTTTCACCGTGCGCAGCGCCTTGCCATAGGCGTGGCCGGAGACCAGGCCGGCGCGGTTGAGATCGCTCCAGACGTCGCCGAGCTGTTCGCGCTTGACGCCGAGCAGATCGAGCCGCTGCCCGCCGGTGACCTTCACCGCCGGGATCGCGTATTTCTCGACCACATCGGCGATGGCGCGCAGTTCGGCGGCGTTGGTGGTGCCGCCCCACATGCGCGGCACCACCGAGAAGGTGCCGTCCTTCTGGATGTTGGCGTGCTCGCGCTCGTTGACGAAGCGTGATTGCGCATCGTCGGCGTAGCTCTCGGGAAATTCGCAGAGCAGGTAGAAGTTGAGCGCCGGGCGGCAGGAGGCGCAGCCGTCCGCGCTGCGCCAGCCGAGTTCCGCCATCACTTCGCCGATGGTGCGGAGATCCCGCTTGCGGATGCGCGCGCGTAGCGCGTCGTGCCCGAGATCGGTGCAGCGGCAGAGCGGCTTTTCCCCCGTCTTCGCCTGGAAGCGGTCGCCGAGAGCGGATTTGAGCAGCGCTTCGACCTGGCCCGAGCAGGAGCCGCAGGAGGCGGAGGCCTTGGTGTGGGCGCGCACCGCCTCGAGACTGGCGAGGCCCTTGGCGGCGATGGCGGCGAGGATGGCGCCCTTGGCGACGCCGTTGCAGCCGCAGATCTCCGCCGTATCGGGCAGCGTCTCGGGACCCGCGGCGGCGCCGGGCTCGGCGCCGGCGGGGCCGAAGATCAGCCCGTCGCGCAGATCGCCGAGCGGTGTCGCGTTGCGCAGCAGATCGAAATACCAGGCCCCGTCGCGCACATCGCCGTAGCAGAGGATGCCGACGAGCCGATCCTCCCTGAGCACGAGGCGGCGATAGACGCCGCGCGAACCGTCGCGCAGCACCACATCCTCGCAGCCCTCGCCACCGAGGAAATCGCCGGCCGAGAACAGCTCGATCCCGGTGACCTTGAGGCGGGTCGCGGTGGCGGCGGGGGAGAAGGCGGTGTCCGCGACCGCGGCGATATGGTCGGCCGCGACCTTCGCCATCTCCCAGATGGGAGCGACGAGCCCGTGGCACACGCCGCGATGTTCGACGCATTCGCCGACCGCGAAGATCGCCGGATCGGAGGTGTGCATGGCATCATCGACCAGCACGCCGCGATTGCAGGCGAGCCCCGACTCGCGGGCGAGCGCCGCGTTGGCGCGGATACCGGGGGCCATCACCACGAGATCGGCCGTGATTTCGGCGTCGTTGGTCAGCCGCACCGCGCGCACCCGCCCGGCGCCGAGGATTTCGGCGGTGGCGGCCTCGGTGTGGATTTCGATGCCCCGCCCGGCGAGATCGCGCGCCAGCATGCCGCCGGCGACGGCGTCGAGCTGGCGCTCCATCAGGGTGGGCATGAGGTGCAGCAGCGTCACCTCCATGCCCTGCCGGCGCAGGCCCCAGGCGGCTTCGAGGCCGAGCAGGCCGCCGCCGATGACCACGGCGCGGCGCGAGGTCGCGGCCGCCGCGAGCATCGTCTCGACATCGGCGAGACTGCGGAAGCCGACCACGCCTTCGAGCGTGCAGCCCGGCACCGGCAGCATCACCGGCAGCGAGCCGGTGGCCAGCAGCAGCCGGTCATAGGGCCGCACGGTGCCCGCGGCGCCGTGGACGAGGCGCGCGACCCGGTCGATCGCCACCGCCTTCTCGCCCCGGATGAGCTCGATCCCCTCCCGCTCGTACCAGGAGAGATCATGGGTGACGATGTCCTCGAAGCGCTTCTCTCCGGCGAGAACCGGCGAGAGCAGGATGCGGTTGTAGTTGGGCAGCGGCTCGGCGCCGAAGAGCGTGATGGCGAAGCGGCCGGGCGCGCGGGCCAGGATCTCCTCCACCGTGCGCACCCCGGCCATGCCGTTGCCGATGACGACGAGCCGCTCGCGCGGCGGGCTGAGCATGTTCATCGCGGGGTTCTCCGTCGGTTCGCGTTCACACCCGCACCGGCACGGCGCCGAGGGCGGCGACCGGAAGGGCGGCGCGCCAGCGGCGCTTGACCAGGGAGAGCGCGGCGAAGGCCACCAGGGCGAGTGCCGCATAGAACAGGAAGCCGGCCTGGTAGCTGCCGGTGAGCTGGCGGGCGAGGCCGAGGCTGGAGGCGAGGTAGAAGCCGCCGACCCCGCCGGCCATGCCGACGATGCCGGTGACGACACCGATCTCGCGGGCGAAGCGCAGCGGTACCAGCTGGAAGACCGCGCCATCGCCGAGGCCGCAGGCGAGCATGGTGGTGAGGATGGCCGCCATCGCGATCCAGAGGTTCGGAATTCCGAAGCTGGTGACGGTGAGTGCCGCGGCGGCGACCAGATAATAGATGCCGAGCGAACGGATGCCGCCGATGCGGTCCGCGATGGCGCCGCCGATGGGGCGGCAGGAGGCGCCGACGAAGCTGGCGAGCGCGGTGAGATAGCCGGCATCGACCGGGCCGAGCCCGTACTGGGTGTGCAGATAGATGACGAGCGAGGCGGCGAGCCCGACGAAGCCGCCGAAGGTGACGCCATAGAAGAGCATCAGCCACCAGGTGTCGGCCAGCCGCAGCACGGCGAAATAGCGGGCGAGGGTGAGCGGGGCGGGCTGGTTTGGCGCGTCCCGCGCGGTGAGCGAGAAGACCACCAGCACCGCGACCATGAAGAGCGCGGCGAGGCCGAAGACGTTGCGGAAGCCGAAGGCGGCGGCCAGCCCGGGCGCGGCCAGAGCGGTGAACACGGTGCCGATGTTGCCGGCGCCGGCGAGCCCGAGCGCGAAGCCCTGATAGGGCGGCGGATACCAGCGCGAGGCCAGCGGCAGCGCGATCGCGAAGGAGGCGCCGGCGACCCCGAGCAGGAGGCCGAGCGCCTCGGCCGCGGCAAAGCTCGGCAGGCCGAACCGCCAGGCGGCGACCAGGCCGGCGATGACCACCACCTGGGCGAGGATGGCGGCGAGCCGGCCGCCGATCCGGTCCGCGGCGAGACCGGTGGCCAGCCGCAGCAGGGCGCCCGAAAGCACCGGCAGGGCCACCAGCAACCCTTTCTGGGCGGGATCGAGCGACAGCGCCTTGCCGATCTGCACCCCGAGCGGGCCGAGCAGGACCCAGACGGTGAAGCTGGCGTCGAAATAGAGGAAGGACGCGAACAGGGTGGGGAGATGTCCGGAGCGGACGAAGGACTTGTTCATGGCGCTCTCCGCCGTGCGCCGCCGTTGGTGCACTGTTGCTGGTCGGGGAGATCCCGGGGCAGGAGGCCGCGCGACGCCATTGCCGGCTGGCCTGCCGGCACGCCGCGCCGGCGATTGGTGCAGTGCAATATCGGTGCCAGAGTGCCGACTGTCGGAAGCGGGAGATGGCCGGCGGCCAAACGCCGAATTTCAAGCCAATCGCCTATGGAATAGTCATAGAAGCTTAGAGATTATGCAAATTCAAACACCCTGCCGTCGCAGAATGCATCCGGGCGCATCGGAATCGGGTTCGGGTCGGCGGGAAGCAGCCAGTTCGTCCGCTGGGCGCCTTCGGGCTTGGTGTCGGCGCGCGGCACCGGCAGGCCTTCCGCCGCCGCCGCGGCGGCATGCAGGTCGGGCCGGTAGAGGGCGCGCGTCGCCGCCCGCGCGGCGGGAGTGTCGGCGAGCAGGCCGGCGCGGCCCATTTCGGCGAGGAACCACAGCGCCTGGGAGCGCCAGGGGAAGCTCGCGGCGTGGGCGGCGAAGGTGGAGCGCAGAGGATCGGGGTCCGCGCCGGCCAGGGGCAGCGAGGCGCGGATGGCCGCTTCCGGCAGATCGAGCGCATCCGCCCGCGCGAGGAGGCGGGCGAGGGCGGGAGCCTCGGCCGGATCGTCGCAGATCCGTCCCGCGCGCAGCAGGGCCCGCAGCAGGCGGTGGACGGTCTGCGGCGCTTCCGCTGCCCAGTCCGCTCGCAGCGCGAGGCATTTTTCCGGGTGGTTGCGCCAGATCGCGCCCGTCGCGAGCACGGTGCGGCCTGCGCCCGCCGCTTCCGCCATGCCGCCCCAGGGGGCGCCGGCGCAGAAGCCCTCGATGCGGCGGGAGGCGAGCGCCGCGCCCATCTCGGCCGGCGGGATGACGGTGAGGCGGATGGCGGCGTCGGGGTCGATCCCGCTGGCTGCGAGCCAATAGCGCAGCAGCAGATGGTGGGTGGAGCAGCGATGGACCACGGCGATGGCGGGCGGCGGGCGGCGGCGCAGCGCGAGCACCCGGCGCAGGCGCGCGCCCAGCGCCATCGGGTCGGCGGGGCCGGCGCCGATCTCCTCGGCCAGATCGGGCGCCAGGGTGAGCGCGTTGCCGCCGAGGCTGATGCCGGCGGGCACCAGCAGGGGCGCCGCCGGACCCCGCCGGCCGAGCGCGGTGGCGATAGCGAGCGCGGGCAGCATCACCGCCCCCTCGAGCAGCCCGACGGCGAGCTTGTCCGCGAGATTGGCCCAGGAGGGTTCGATCGAAAGCCGGACCGGAACGCCCTGCTCCTCGAACAGGCCGAGCGCCTGGCCGGCGAGCACCGGAGCGGCGTCGGTCAGGCGCAGGAGGCCGATGCGGATCATCCGGCTCATCGCTTGCGCCCGCCGGCTTCCTCGCCGAGGCCGAGATCGGCGAGCAGTTCGGCCGCCACCTCCCCGATCCGCCGGCCGCGGTCCATGGCGCGGCGGCGCAGCCAGCGATAGGCATCCGCCTCGCCGATGCCGCGGGTGCGCATCAGGCAGGCCTTGGCGGCGGCGATGGCGGCGCGTTCGGCGAGCGCGCGCTCGGCCCGGCGCAACTCCTCCTCCATGCCGCGAAAGCGCTGGAAGATGGCGACCGCGGCGTGGACGATGGGGCGGACGTCGGGCAGCGCCGCACCCACCACATTGTAGGAGCATACCCCGGCGGCGATGGCCTGGGCCATGAAACCGGGGTCGTCGGCATCGACGAACATCACGATCGGGCGCGGCTCCTCGGCATAGGCGCGGCGGATGTGCTCGAGCCCGTCGCGGTCCGGGCGGGCGATGTCCACGATCACCACCTCGGGGCCGAGCCGGGCGACGGCCTCGGCGAGCGGCTCGGCCGGATCGGGACGGCAGAGGGCGAGGCCGGGCACGGCGGCGAGGCGCGCTTCGAGGGCGCGGGAGCGCTCCGGATTCTGATCGGCGAGCAGGACCTTCACGCGCGGGTGGGTTCGTCGGGCGACATGGGAGGCGCGAAGCACGCGTCGTGCCAAGCGGGCGGCGCCGGCCGGCGCCCGGGGTCCGGTTCAGGCGGCGCGGGCGGCGGGCGGGCGCAGGGCGGCGATGTTGGCGGCGTAGCGGTCCCGCCCGCCCTGGAACACCGCCGAACCCGCGACCAGCGTATCGGCGCCGGCCGCGACCAGCGCCCGCGCGGTCTCGGGGTTCACCCCGCCGTCCACCTCGATGCGGACGGGGCGGGCGCCGACCATCGCGCGCAGCGCGCGCACTTTGGCGACGGTGGCGGGGATGAAGGCCTGGCCGCCGAAGCCGGGGTTGACGCTCATCGCCAGGATGAGATCGACATCCTCCAGAACTTCGGCGACCGCGCCGGCGGGCGTCGCGGGGTTGAGCACCACGCCCGCCTTCTTGCCCAGCGCGCGGATGGTCTGCAGCGAGCGGTGCAGATGGGGGCCAGCTTCGACATGGACGGAGATGATGTCCGCGCCGGCGGCGGCGAAGGCGGCGAGGTAGGGATCGGCCGGGGCGATCATCAGATGGACGTCGAAGACGCGTTCGGTATGCGGGCGCAGCGCCTTGACCACGTCCGGGCCGATGGTGATGTTGGGGACGAAGTGCCCATCCATCACGTCGACGTGGATCCAGTCCGCCCCGGCGGCGACGATATCGCGCACCTCCTCGCCGAGGCGCGCGAAATCGGCCGAAAGGAGGGACGGGGCGATGCGGAGTTCGTTCATGGCTGGCTTCCGTTGAGGCGTCCGGCGTCGGTCAGCACGCGGCTGGCCAGGATGTCAGGCCCGTCGATGGTCATCAACTCCCCGACGGTGAGCGCGCCAGGGGTGGCGAACAGCCGGTTGGCCTGGCGCAGCCGGGCGCGGTCGAGTGCATTGCGGATCGAGCGGGCGTTGGCGAAATGGGGCTGGGCACGGCGGGCGGCGATGTAGGTGCGGAAGACTTCCTCCGCCGCCGGGCTGAACCGGTAGCCCTGGGCGTCGAGCATGCGCAGCGCGATCGCGAAGAGTTCGCCGTCCTGATAGTCGGGGAAGTCGATGTGGTGGGCGATGCGCGAGCGGAAGCCGGGGTTGGAGGTGAAGAACGTCTCCATGCGGCTGGCGTAGCCGGCGAGGATGACGACGAGATCCTCGCGCTGCGTCTCCATCACCTGGAGCAGGATCTCGATCGCCTCCTGGCCATAGTCGCGCTCGTTCTCGGGACGGTAGAGGTAGTAGGCTTCGTCGATGAAGAGCACGCCGCCCATCGCCTTTTTGAGGATCTCCTTGGTCTTGGGTGCGGTGTGGCCGATGTACTGGCCGACCAGATCATCGCGGGTGACCGAGACGAGATGGCCGCGCCGCGCGTAGCCGAGCCGATGGAGGATGTCGGCCATGCGCAGGGCGACCGTGGTCTTGCCGGTGCCGGGGTTGCCGGTGAAGCTCATGTGCAGCGTCGGCGCCGAGTTGACGAGGCCGAGGCGGGTGCGCACGCGATCAACCAGCAGGAGTGCCGCGACCTGGCGGATCCGCAGCTTGACCGGGGCGAGGCCGACGAGGGTGTGGTCGAGTTCGTCGAGCACTTCGCCGACCCGGGTCTCGGCGAGTTCGTGACGAAGATCGATGGTGATCGCGGGATCGAGCGTGGCGGCGGCGGCGCTCATGGCAGGAACCTCGTGATGGAAAGCGTCAAGATGGCGGCGGGAGACTTCGCCGGACCGCCGAGGGGCGGACCGGTCCGGCGAAGCTCCGCGCCGGCGACGGCGGGCTGGCGCCCGGCCGGCGCAAGCCCTCGTGCCTAGCTCCGGTAGCGGCTCCCTTCCGGCCGGTCTGCGGCGTAGGCGCGGGTGGTGTAGACGAGGTTGCGCCCCGGCCCTTCGCTGCGCTCGAGCCGGAATCCCGGTTCTTCCGCCGGGCGATTGACGAGAAAGGAGATGCGGACCGATTCCCAGCCGGGGGAGGAATCGAAGCCCGAGACACGGATGTAGCGGTCGCCGTAGACCTTGCGGCACTCGGCGAGTTCGAGCATGGCGGCGGCGGCGTCGCGGATGTCGAACATCGGCAGGCCCCACATCTCCCAATAGGTGTTGCGGGGATGGGGATCGTCGGTGAACTCGACGTTGACCGCCCAGCCCCGGTCGATGCAGTACTGCATCTGGCGGGTGATCTGCGCGTCGGTCAGATCGGGAAGGAACGAGAAGCAGCCTTGGGTGATGCGCATGGTCCTGCTCCTCACATCGCCGGGGTGGCGCTGGCGACGAAATCCGGCGTGTCGGTGGACGCGTAGTTGAAGGTGACGTCCTTCCACACTTCGAGCGCCTGGCGCAGCGGCAGACAGTGGCGCGCCGCCTGGGCGAGAATGTCGGGGCCTTCGGCGAGATAGTCGCGGCCCTCGTTGCGAGCGAGAACCATGGTCTCGAGCGCGACCCGGTTGGCGGTGGCGCCGGCGGCGATGCCCATGGGGTGGCCGATGGTGCCGCCGCCGAACTGCAACACCACATCCTCGCCGAGAAGATGCAGGAGCTGGTGCATCTGCCCGGCATGGATTCCGCCCGAGGCCACCGGCATCACCTTGCGCAGGCTGGCCCAGTGCTGGTCGAAGAAGATGCCGTTGCCGAGCGCCTGCGGATTGAAGTCCTCCCGGCAGATGTCGTAGTAGCCTTTGGTGGTGGCGGGATCGCCTTCGAGCTTGCCGACCACCGTGCCGGCGTGGATGTGATCGACGCCGGCGAGCCGCATCCATTTCGCGATGACACGGAAGGAAACGCCGTGCGTCTTCTGGCGCGTGTAGGTGCCGTGGCCGGCGCGGTGCAGATGCAGGATCATGTCGTTGCGCCGCGCCCACTTCGAGATCGACTGGATGGCGGTGTAGCCGATCACGAGATCGATCATCACGATGACCGAACCAAGGGATTTGGCGAACTCACCGCGCTCGTAGATGTCCTCCATGGTGCCGGCGGTGATGTTGAGGTAGGTGCCCTTGACCTCGCCGGTCGCGGCCTGGGCGCGGTTGACCGCCTCCATGCAGTAGAGGAAGCGGTCGCGCCAGTGCATGAAGGGCTGGGAGTTGATGTTCTCGTCGTCCTTGGTGAAGTCGAGCCCGCCCTTGAGCGCCTCGTACACCACCCGCCCGTAGTTGCGCCCCGACAGCCCAAGCTTCGGCTTCACCGTCGCGCCCAGCAGGGGACGGCCGAACTTGTCGAGCCGCTCGCGCTCGACGACGATGCCGGTGGGCGGTCCGTCGAACGTCTTCACGTAGGCGACGGGGAAGCGCATGTCCTCCAGCCGCAGCGCCTTGAGTGGCTTGAAGCCGAAGACGTTGCCGATGATCGAGGCGGTGAGATTGGCGATCGAGCCGGGCTCGAACAGGTCGAGCTCGTAGGCGATGGAGGCGAAATACTGGCCCGGCGCGTTGGGTACAGGATCGACGCGATAGCATTTGGCGCGATACTTCTCGCAGGCGGTGAGCCGGTCGGTCCATACCACGGTCCAGGTGGCGGTGGAGGATTCGCCGGCGACTGCGGCGGCGGCTTCCACCGGATCGACATGGTCCTGCGGCGTGATGCGGAAGAGCGCGATCACGTCGGTATCCTTGGGCTCGTAGTCGGGCTGCCAATAGCCCATCTTGCGGTATTCCATGACGCCGGCGCGGTAGCGATCCTTGCCGGTGGGCGGCTTTGCGGTGACGTTCATCGTCCTACTCCTTCCGCGAACAGGGTTTGCAAGATCAGGCGGCGCGCGCCGCCGGGGATGGGAAGCGCTGGCCGAGCGCGCCGCTCCGGTAGCGGCGCGCCATCTCGGCCAGACCGATGGTCCGGATGTGTGGCGCCCTGCCGGCGGTGCCGAACTCCTCGAAGCGGCGTTTGCACAGGGCTTCGAGTGCGGCCATGGCGGGAGCGAGGAATTTGCGGGGATCGAATTCCGCCAGATTCTGCTGGCCGACGCGGCGGAGTTCCGCCGCCATCGCGAGCCGGCAGTCGGTGTCGATGTTCACCTTGCGCACGCCATGGCGGATGCCCGCCTGGATCTCCTCGATCGGCACGCCCCAGGTCTGCGGCATGCGCCCGCCGGCGCGGTTGAAAGCATCCTGCAATTCCTGTGGCACGCTCGAGGAGCCGTGCATCACGAGGTGCAGGCCGGGCATGCGGGCGTTGATGGCGCGGATCACGTCCATCGCCAGGATTTCACCGTCCGGGCGGCGGGAGAATTTGTAGGCACCGTGGCTGGTGCCCATCGCGATCGCGAGCGCGTCCACACCGGTCGCGCGCACGAAGGCCTCGGCCTGGTCGGGGTCGGTGAGAAGCTGTTCGCGCGAGAGCGCCCCCTCCGCGCCGTGGCCGTCTTCGGCTTCGGCTTGGCCGTGTTCGAGGCTGCCGAGCACGCCGAGTTCGCCTTCCACCGAGACACCCACCATATGCGCCATGGCAGCGACGCGCGCGGTGATCGCGAGATTGTACTCGTAGCTCGCGGGTGTCTTGGCGTCGGCCTCGAGCGAGCCATCCATCATCACGCTGGTGAAGCCGTGCTGGATGGCGGACAGGCAGGTGGCCTCGTCGTTGCCGTGGTCCTGGTGGAGGCAGATGGGAATTTCGGGGGCGATCGCCTCGGCCGCCTCGACCATCTTGGCGAGCATGAGATCGTGGGCGTAGGCACGCGCGCCGCGGCTGGCCTGCAGGATGACCGGGGCTTCCACCGCGCGCGCCGCGCTGATGATCGCGAGCACCTGCTCCATGTTGTTGATGTTGAAGGCGGGCACGCCGTAGCCGTGCTCGGCGGCGTGGTCGAGAAGCTGGCGCAGCGTGATGCGGGCCATGGAAGCTACTCCCTGTTCTGCAGACGGTGGCGAACCGCGGCGGCCAGCCGTTCCGCGGTGATGCCGAAGTGGCGGTAGAGATCGGGTCCGGGGGCGCTGGCGCCGAAGCCCTCCATGCCGATGAAAATCCCCTCGGGACCGATCCAGCGGTCCCAGGGCGTGCGAATGGCTGCCTCGATGGCGAAGCGCGGTGCGGTGCCGAGGATCTGCGCGCGATAGGCCGCGCTCTGGCGGGCGAAGAGCTCCATCGACGGAACCGAGACCACGGCGCAGGAGATCCCGAAGGCCGCGAGCTGCTCCGCCGCCGCGACCGCGAGGGAGACTTCGGAGCCGCTGGCGAGGATCGTCGCCTGCCGCGGGCCTTCCGGCTCGGACAGGAGATAGCCGCCGCGGGCCGATCGGTTCTCCGCACTCTCCTGCCGGCGCAGCAGCGGAAGGTTCTGCCGGGTCAGGCAGAGCACCGAGGGCGTGGTGCGCGCGGCGAGCGCGATCTCCCACGCCTCGGCGGTCTCGACGGCATCCGCCGGGCGGAGCACGAGCAGGTTGGGAATGGCGCGCAGGGCGGCGAGATGTTCGACCGGCTGGTGGGTCGGGCCATCCTCGCCGAGGCCGATCGAATCATGGGTCATCACGTAGATGGCACCGACGCCCATCAAGGCGGAGAGCCGGATGGCGGGGCGGCAATAGTCGGCGAAGGCGAGAAAGGTGCCGCCGTAGGGGATGAACCCGCCGTGCAGCGCGAGGCCGTTCAGCGCCGCCGCCATGGCGTGTTCGCGCACCCCGAAATGGAGGTAGCGGCCGGAGCAATCCGCAGCCGTCACCGCCGCCATGCCGGCCGCGCGGGTGTTGTTCGAGCCGGTGAGATCGGCGGAACCGCCGACCAGGTTGGTCTGGTGGGGGGCGATGTGGTCGAGCACACGCTGGGAGGCGATGCGGGTCGCCATCGGCTTCGCCTCCGCCCGCGCGGCGGCCTTGAAGGCGGCGAAGCCGGCGGCGAGCTGGGGTGCGGCACCGCCGGCGAGATCGGCACGCAAGCGCTCGCCCGTCGCGCTGGCCGCGAGGCGTGCGCGCCAGCCCCGGTGCGCTTCGGCGCCGCGCGCGCCGGTCGCGCGCCAGGCCGCGAGCACCGGTGCAGGGATCTCGAACGGTGCTGCGGTCCAGCCAAGGAATGCGCGGGCCGCCGCGACTTCCTGCGCGCCGAGCGCAGCGCCGTGCACGCCGGCGCTGCCGGACTTGTTCGGTGCGCCGTAGCCGATCACCGTGCGGCAGGCGATCAGCGTCGGCCGATCGGACGTCTGCGCGGCCGCCAGCGCCGCCGCGACCGCTTCGGGGTCGTGGCCATCGACCCGCTGCACCGCCCACCGGCTGGCCGCGAAGCGGGCGGGCGCGTCATCGGAGCAGGCGAGCGAGGTCGCGCCGTCGATGGAGATGCGGTTGTCGTCGTAGAGCACGACGAGCTTGCGCAGCCCGAGATGTCCGGCGAGCGAGATCGCCTCCTGGCTGATGCCCTCCATCAGGCAGCCGTCCCCGGCGATGACATAGGTGCGGTGATCGACGAGATCGTGGCCATAGCGCGCGGCGAGCATCGCTTCCGCGAGCGCCATGCCGACCGCGGTCGCGAGCCCCTGGCCGAGTGGACCGGTGGTGGTCTCGACGCCCGCCGTGTGACCATATTCGGGATGCCCCGGGGTCGCCGAGCCCCACTGGCGGAAGCGCTTGATCTGCTCCATCGGCATGCCGGCGTAGCCGGTGAGATGGAGGAGCGCATAGAGCAGCATCGAGCCGTGGCCGGCGGAAAGCACGAAACGGTCGCGGTCGGGCCAGGCCGGATCGGCGGGGTCGAACTTGAGGAAGCGGGTGTAGAGCACGGTCGCCACATCGGCCATGCCCATCGGCATGCCGGGATGGCCGGAGTTGGCGCGCTCCACCGCGTCCATCGCCAGCGCGCGGATCGCGTTGGCCATTTCGCGAAGGGAGATTGCGGGATCGGTGCGCGGCGGTTCGGCGATGTCCATGGTGTTCTCCCTAGTGTCCTGCCCCCGAAGGTCGCTGCCCTGGCAGCGAACGAAGCGGATCGGCAGGCCGCTGAAAACAAAATGCTCGTGTCCCGATTCCGGCCACGATCGATGCCACCGAATTGCGCGAGCGGGACATCAGCGGCGGATGCGCTTGCGCTCGACGAGGCGCAGGATCATCGGAGTGAGGATGAGCTGCATCGCGAGATCGAGCTTGCCACCGGGAATGACGATGGAGTTGGCGCGCGACATGAAGCTGTCCTTGAGCATCGCGTGCAGATAGGAGAAGTCGATGCCGCGCGGATTGCGGAAGCGGATCACCACCATCGATTCATCGGCCGTCGGGATCCAGCGGGCGATGAACGGGTTGGAGGTATCGACGGTGGGAACGCGCTGGAAGTTGATGTCGGTCTGGGTGAACTGCGGGCAGATGAAGTGGACATAGTCGGGCATGCGGCGGAGGATGGTGTCCATCACCGCCTCGGTGGAGTAGCCGCGCGTCGAGCGGTCGCGGTGGATCTTCTGGATCCATTCGAGATTGAGCACCGGCACGACGCCGATCTTGAGATCGGCATGGCGTGCGATGTCGACCTCCGGCGTGACGACCGCGCCGTGCAGCCCCTCGTAGAGCAGGAGATCGGTTTCGCCTGGAAACTCCTGCCATGCGGAGAAGGTTCCCGGCGGGGAGCCGACCACGGCGGCCTCCTCGGCGTCATGGACATAGGTGCGGGTGCGGCCGGTGCCGCTTTCGCCGTAGCGGCGGAATACTTCCTCGAGCTCGGCGAGAAGATTGGCCTGCGGGCCGAAATGGCTGAAGTGGTGGTTGCCTTCGGCCGCGGCCGCCGCCATCGCCGCGCGCATGCCGGCGCGGTCGAAGCGGTGGAACGCATCGCCTTCGATGTAGGCGGGGGTGATGTGCTCGCGGCGGAAGATCTGGTCGAACGTCTTCTTGACCGAGGTGGTGCCGGCGCCCGAGGAACCGGTGACCGAGATGATGGGATGGTGTGCGGACATCGCGGGTTCTCGCTTTGCGGCGGTTCAGGCGCGCAACAGGCCGCGGCGACCGAAGAGCGGCGCGCGTTCGGCGAAGGGCTGGGTCCAGCTGTGGTAGCGGGCGAGGCGGGCGACCTTGTCGGCCGAGCCGAACACCAGCGGCACGCGCTGGTGGATTGTCGCGGGAGCCAGGTCGAGGATGCGATGCACGCCGTCGGTCGCGGCCCCTCCCGCCTGCTCCACCAGGAAGGCGATGGGATGCGCCTCGTAGAGCATGCGCAGCCGGCCGCATTCGTAACCCGGCCGCTGGTCGGCGGGATAGAGGAAGATGCCGCCGCGCAGCAGGATGCGGTACACCTCGGCGACCAGGCTCGCGATCCAGCGCATGTTGAAATCCGTGCCGCGCGGCCCATCCGCGCCCTGCACCAGATCATCGACGTAGGCGCGCACGGGATCGTGCCAGAAGCGGTAGTTGGAGGCGTTGATGGCATATTCGGCGGTACGCTCGGGGATGCGCGCGGTGCGGCCGAGGGCGCGGAAAGTTCTCGCGGCGCGGTCGAGCACGAAGATCCTTGTGCCGGCGCCGAGCGTCAGCACCAGCGCGGTCTGCGGCCCGTAGAGGAGGAAGCCGGCGGCAAGCTGCTCTTCGCCGCTGCTCGCGAAGGCACTGCACGGCGCGTCCACGCCGGCAGGGCGGATCGAGAAGATGGTGCCGACGGCGAGGTTGGTCTCGATATTCGACGAGCCATCCAGCGGATCGATGGCGAGCGCGAGGGGCGCTTGCGCATCGAGCACGAGCGGGTCCGCGAGTTCCTCCGAGGCGATGGCGGCAACCGGCGCGCGGCGCGCGGCGGCGAGAAACATCTCGTTGGCGAGGAGGTCGAGCGGCTTCTGCACGTCGCCGTCGCGATTGCGGGAAGCCGGGCCATCCGCCGCGGCGTCGTACGGCGCGGCGTCGCGCGGCGCGGCGATTTCCGCGGCGAGGGCGATTCCGGCGGCCGCGATCTCGCGCACCAGGGCCGCGACCGGAGCGCGCAACGGGTCCACCCGCGCGGCGATGGCAAGAAACTCGTCGAGGCTGGCGGCGCCTGGCATCGTCGTCCTCTCCTGTCGCGGGGCTGCCCGCGGTATCCGGCGTTGGTTTTCCGAGTTGCCGGCTTGGGCAGACTGTGACACGGGGCCGTGCGCATAGGAAATTGAATATATTTACCTACGCGACAAAAAAAATTATGCTCTCGGCGATGCGGAACCTCACCTTCAAGCAGTTCGACGCCGTCGCCGCGATCGCCCGCCGCGGCTCGGTCGCCCGTGCCGCGCGCGAGCTGCATCTCACTCCCGCCGCGCTCACCGCCCGGTTGCGCCAGATCGAGAGCGAGCTCGGCCTGCTGCTGTTCGACCGCACCCCGGACGGGTTGCGTCCCACCGAGGCCGGCCGCGCCATGCTGGCGACCGTCGAGCGGGTGGACGCGCTGGTCGCCGATTGCATCGGCCGGCTCGCCGCGCTGCGCGGGCTGGAGGGGGGCAGGGTCGGGGTGGCCGTGGTCTCGACCGCGAAATACTTCGCCCCCCGCATCGTCGCCGCCTTTTCCGCGCGGCATCCCCGCATCGAGATCCGGCTGTTCATCGGCAACCGCGCCGAGACGATCGCGCGGCTGCGCGACTATGACGCCGATTTCGCCATCATGGGGCGCCCGCCGCCGGGTCTGCGGGTGGTGAAGGAGGTGCTCGGCGAACATCCGCTGGTCTTCATCGTGCCGCCGACCCATCCGCTGATCGGCCGGCGCGACATCCCGCTGCACGATCTCGCCGAGGAGCGCTTCATCGTGCGCGAGGAGGGGTCGGGCACGCGCGCCGCCTTCGCCGCCCTGTTCGAACAGGAAGGCGCGGTGCAGCCGGCCTTCGGGCTCGAGATCGGCAGCAACGAGACGATCAAGCAGGCGGTGATCGCGGGGCTCGGCATCGCGCTGATTTCCGCCCACACCATCGAGGCCGAAGTGGACAGCGGGCGGCTCGCCATTCTCGACGTTTCCGGCATGCCGATCCGCCGCACCTGGTTCGTGGTGCGCCGCGCCGACAAGGAATTCGGCCCGGCGGCGCAGGCGTTCTGGGACTTCGTGGTGGCCGAAGCGGGCGCGGTGTTGCCGCGAGCGCTGGTCCCGGCCGCCTGCGCCGCCGCGAAGGTGAGCGAATCGTAACCCGCGGCCACGAGATTGCCGCAAAGATGCCGCGCCCCGGCCCGCTGCGGCGGGTGCGATGGCGGTGTCGCAGAGCAGAGAAAGGAGAGTCCGCATGGGTCCGAACGGATTCCGCCGCCTCGCCCTTGCCGCCGGCACGCTGCCGGCGCCGAGCCCGCCCGCCGCGCGCCGTGTGGCCGAACGCGAGGAGCCTCGCCCGCGGCGCGGGGCCACGCCCGCGCCAGCCAGGGCGCGGGAGAGCGAGGCTCTGGCCTATCGTCCGCCCCCGCGCTCCTGACTGCGGCGCCGGACCGAACCCCGCCGGCTAGCGCGCCGCCGCCGGCCCGGCCGGCCGCTGCCCGGCCTCCGCCCGCCCGCCGCGGGCCGCCGCGAGCGACCAGCCGACGGTCGTGAAGAGCCAGCCGGCGTTGGAGAGGGTGAAGAGCGAGGTGTTCGAGGCGATCGGCCAGAGGGCGACCGCGCTGGCGACGAACAGCATCGCCCGCAACGTTTCCGCGGACGGCCGCAACCCGCGCAGCATCTGCCCGAGCCAGAGCGCCACCATGGCGACGAACAGCGCGAGGCCGGGCAGGCCGGCGCTGGAGGCGACGAAAAGATAGTAGTTGTGGGGATGGAGGTTGCAGCCGCGCAGCCCGCCGTTCCAGGCATCGGGGATGCCGAGCCAGGGCAGGCCGCGGAAATAGCGGGGGTCGGCGCAGTGGGCGCGGAATCCGTCGAAGCCGAGCCCCATGAGCGGGTGCTGTTCCACCATCACCGTCGCGCGGGTGAACAACTGGCCATAGGCGCTGCGGGCGAAATGGCTCATCTGCTCGGCGAATTTCACCACCAGCTTGGCGTACGTCGGCGGCGAGAGCACCGGCGTCAGCGCCAGCAGCACCGCCCCGGCGAGCAGCGCGATCACCAGCGGCAGGCGGAAGCGGCGGATCAGCAGGCCGGTGAGAACCAGCCCGAGCAGCATCAGCAGCGAGGGCATGCGCTGGCCGATCAGCAGCATGGTCGCGACCGCGAGCAGCAGCAGCGCCAGGCCGCCCGCCCGCGCCGGCCGTCCCGGGCGCTGGAGCAGCGTGACCACGGCGGGAAAGATGCCGGTGAAGAAGACATGCAGGAAGGTGGGGCCGGCACGCGGCTTGTAGAAGGGTCCGGTGAGTGCGCCGTCGATCCAGCGCGGATCGCCCATGATGTTGTGGCCGGTGAGCAACTGCTGCCAGCATTGCAGCGCGATCCAGAGCGCCGCGGCACTGTAGGACCAGGCGAGCCAGCGCCGCGCCTGGGGCTCCGCCAGCACCCAGCTTTCCAGGGCCACGACGTAGAGCAGGATGCGCACCACCACCACCGCCTCGGCGATGGCGTGCAGCGAGCCGGCGCGCAGGGTGCAGAGAACGAGCCACACCCAGAACAGGATGGCGAGCCAGACCCAGGGGCGGCGCAGCCAGTCCCAGCGCGCCCGGCTGGCGGTTTCGAGCAGGAAGAGCGCGCCGGTCACGGTCAGCATCGCGTCGGCGAGGCTGCGCGCGTAGAGGAAGGCGAGCGGCATCGCGATCACGAGGCACAGTGCCGCGCGCTGCAGGGGCAGGCCGGTCGGAAGCCGCAGGGCTTGGATGCGGGTCATGTCGTCTCCGGCCTGTTCCCGGGCGGAGGGCGCAGTCCGGGGAGGGAAATTGGCGGGCCCTCGGTAGCCCCCCGCCGGCGCGATCGTCAACCCGGGGCCAGCGGGCGCGGCCATTCGCCGGACCGGTCGTCCGCGCGCGCCGCCGGGTGGTTGGGGCGGGAGGATTCGAACCTCCGCATGGCGGAATCAAAATCCGCTGCCTTACCGCTTGGCGACGCCCCAGCCCAGGCCCGCGCCGAGCGCGGCCGCGCAGGCCATGCCTGCTTAGGTCGATCCCGCCCGCGCGGCAAGCCGCGCCCGCGCCGTGCCTCGATCGGGGCCGGAATTGTCGATTGCCGGACGGCGTGCGAATTGGCATCCTGTCACGGTGATTTCCGCTGGTCGGGTTCCGTGGGTCGTTTTCCCCGGCTCGCAGTGAAGGGGCGGTCGATGCGTCAGCTTGCTCTCCTTGCCGGCCTGGCCGGATTGCTGGGGGTTCCCATCCTTGCCGCTGCCGCTCCGCCCCCGGGTTCCTCGCAGTTCGCCCCGGCGCCATCGGTCGCGCAGGCGCCGGCGGTGGCCGCCGCGGCACCGACGCTGACCATCGTCAACCACGGCGGCGTGGCGGTGGAGCAGGCGTTCGTGGTGCTCGCCGGCTCGCACAGCTGGGGCAGCAATATCCTCCTCCACGGCCCGATTGCGCCCGGTGCGCGCCGCCTCATCACCTTCCCGCGCGATGCGAGCTGCCAGCAGGACATCCGGGTGGTCTTCGCCGGCCGGCAGGCGGTCGATCATCTCGACACCAACATCTGCACCCTGCCGGTGATGGGGGTGGTCGATCCGGGAACGCCGACCGGGCAGCCGCCGCAACTCGTGCGCATCACCAACCTCGGCCGGGCGCCGGTGGTGCAACTGCTCATCTCCGCCCATAACAGCCGGTCCTGGGGGGCGAACCTGCTGCACGGCCAGATCGCGCCCGGGGCGGCGGCGACCTTCCGGATCCCGGTCGATCGCACGTGCCAGTACGACTTCCGCATCGTCTATCCCGGCAACCGGGCCGAAGAGCGGCGCAACGAGAACGCCTGCCGGCTGCGCGGCATCAGCGTCGCGGCGCCGGCACCGGGAGCCGCCGTCATCCCGCCGGTCGCCGGCGGGCCGCGCCACAGCGGTGGCGGGCGGCGGCTCGCGGTCCGCAACGCCTATCGGGTGCCGCTGCGCGGGCTGTTCTTCGCCCCACCCCATTCGCACCGCTGGAGCGGCAACCTCATCGCCCCCAACGCCGCCCTGCAACCAGGCACGACCCAGGAGTTCGCCCTCCCTCCCGGCACCGCCTGCCGGGTCGATCTCAAATTCGCCTACGACAACGACTGGACCACCTACGCGAGCGGCTTCAACCTCTGCGCCGCGGACGCCCACATCACCCTGCACGGCGGGCGGGCCGGCATCGCCATGTGGAGCGGGACCGGCTTCTACGTCAGCCCGGACGGCTATGTCCTGACCAACAACCACGTCGTCTACGGCTGCGGCACGGTCTCGATCTCCCGCCCCGACGCGCCGCCGATCCCGCTCAAGCTGATCGGGCAGGACCCCTCCAACGACCTCGCCCTGCTGCAGGAGACCGGGGTGCGCACCCCGTTCGTGCACTTCCGCGCCACCGCCCAGCCGTTCCGCCCGGGCAGCCAGGCGGTCTCGCTCGGCTATCCGCTGCGCGGCGTGCTGTCCTCGCTGATCGTGACCGAAGGGATCGTGAGTTCGCTGGTCGGCCCGCGTTCGGATCGCAGCGAGTTCCAGATGCAGACGCCGATCCAACCCGGCAACTCCGGCGGGCCGGTGTTCGACGGGCACGGGCTGGTGATCGGCGTCACCCGTTCCCAGGAGATCGGGCGGCGGGTGCAGAACGTCAATTTCGCGGTCACCGAGCAGATGGTGGTCAATTTCCTCAACTCCTTCAACGTGACCCCGGTGTTCGACGCGCCCGCGACCACGGTCTCCGCCGCCGATATCGCGAGCCGCAATGCCAACCGGGTATTGCCGCTGACCTGCTACAACTGAGCGCATCCCAAGGCGCGCGCGGCCCTTGCGGGGGGGGGCGGATTGTGCCATGAGCCCGGCCTTCCCTGCCGGGCGAGATGGCATCGCGCCCGGCTGTGCCCGCTCCTCATCCCGGGGTTCGCGCGGGCGGAAACAGCCAGAGGGAGAACCGCATGCCGCTCTACGAATGCGTGCTGATCGCGCGCAACGACGTGACGCAACAGCAGGTCGAAGGCATCGCCGACCAGATCGGCGCCCAGCTCGAAGCCGAGGGGGGCGCGGTGAAAAAGCGCGAATACTGGGGCCTGCGCGGCCTCGCCTATCGCATCAAGAAGAACCGCAAGGGGCACTACATGCTCCTCGGCCTCGACGCCAGGCCCGCCTCGGTCACCGAGATGGAGCGGCAGTTGCGGCTGAACGAGGACGTGCTGCGCTTTCTCACCGTCCGCGTCGAAGCGATCGAGGAGGCGCCGTCGGCGATCCTCGCCCGCAAGTCCGATGAGCGCGAGCGCGGCTTCCGCGGCCCCAAGGCTCCGGGCCGCTTCGAGTCCGGGCGCCGCCGCGGCTTCGACGACCGCGAGGAGTTCCGTGCCCGCGAGGAATTCCGCTCCCCCCGCGACGAATTCGCCGCAACCGAGGAATAGGCCGCGATGTCCGAGACCGAAGAGATCAACCCCGCCACCCGCCGCACCGCGGTCGGCGCGCGCCGCCCGTTCTACCGGCGCAAGAAGTCCTGCCCGTTCTCCGGCCCCAACGCGCCGAAGATCGACTACAAGGACGTCCGCCTGCTCTCCCGCTTCCTGTCCGAGCGCGGCAAGATCGTGCCCAGCCGCATCACCGCGGTCTCCGCCAAGAAGCAGCGCGAGCTCGCCACCGCGATCAAGCGGGCGCGCTTTCTCGCCCTCCTGCCCTACGTTCTGGTCTGAGGAGGGGATCCATGGCACAGGTCGAAGTCATCCTGCTCCAGCGGGTCGAGAAGCTCGGGCAGATGGGCGAGATAGTGAAGGTGCGCCCCGGCTACGCCCGCAACTATCTCCTGGCGCAGAACAAGGCGATCCGCGCCAACAAGGACAATCTCGCCCGCTTCGAGCGCGAGCGGGTGCAGTTGGAAGCGCAGAACCTCAAGCGCCGCGAGGAGGCCGAGCGGGTGGCCGAGCGGGTGGCCGGGCTATCCGTGGTCATCATCCGCCAGGCCGGCGAGTCGGGCAGCCTCTACGGTTCGGTCTCGGCGCGCGACATCGCCGAGGCGGCGACCGCGGCCGGCCTCTCCATCGCGCGCAGCCAGGTGGTGCTCGACCATCCGATCAAGGCTCTGGGCATCCGCCAGGTGCGGGTGATGCTGCACCCGGAAGTGGTCATGCCGCTCGCCGTCAACGTCGCCCGCAGCCCCGAGGAGGCGCTGCGCCAGACCCGTGGCGAGGCGGTGGGTGCGGCCGCCGAGGCGGAGGCCGAGGCCAGCGAGCAGCCCGAACTCTTCGACGAGGGCGCCGCGCCCGAGGCCTGAACGGCGGGCCGCGGCAGCCGCGGCGGGGACACCGGTCCGGCCGGCGGGACTTGGTCGGCCGGGACTGCCGGCCGGTTCAGCCCGAAGCGTTGCTCTGCCCGTTGATGCGGGCCAGCGCGACCCGCACCCGCTCGAGTTCGCTACCGAGGATCGCCACCGCGCGCTCGCCCTGCTGGGCGAGTTCCGGGGTGGTCATGCGCTGCCAGGAACCGCAATAGTCCTGGATCGCGCGGGCGCCGACGTTGCCGGCGCTGCTGCGCAGCGCGTGCGCCTGGTCGCGGAACAGGCGCGCGTTGCCGTCGGCGACCGCCTGGGCCAGGGTCCGCACGACCTCCTCCGCCTCGGCGACGAAGGACGCGGTGACATCGGCGACGAAGCCCGGCCCACCGAGCGCATCGAGGTCGGCGAGCGTGCGCGGGTCGATCGCCGCCGGCCCGGCCGCCGCGGTGGCGCCCTGGAAACGCGGGTGCTCGTCGATCCGGCGCACCACCGCGTCGGCATCGTGGCCCGGCCGCGGCGCGGGAGTCCGGGCGAAGGCGCCGGCGGCGGCGCTGGCGGCGGTGCTGGCGGCCGCGTCCGCGGCCGGCCCGGCCGCCATCGTCTCGATGATCTCGATGAGCCGCGCGGGCTCGATCGGCTTGGTCAGGCAGGCGTCCATCCCCGCCTCCAGGCAGTTCCGGGTCGCCTCGGCGCCGGCATCGGCGGTGAGGCCGATGATGGGAATGCGCGGGCCGCCGCCGAGGCTGGCCATGCGATGGAGCTTGGTCGCCTCGATGCCGGTCATCACCGGCATGTTCACATCCATCAGCACGAGGTCGAAGGCCGTCTCCTCCAGCGCGTCGAGCGCCTTCTCCCCGTTGTCGGCGAAGACGGCGCGGTGGCCGGCGCGCTCGAGCGTCTTGCCGATCACCTTCTGGTTCACCCGGTTGTCCTCGGCGACCAGGACCAGCAGCGGGCGGTGGGGCCTGGCCGGTGGCGGCTCGCCCGCGCGCGCGGCCGCCGCCTGGGCCGCTTCCTCGGCGCCAGCGAGCAGGAGCGCGGTCGCCAGCGCGGCGTCGTCGGGCGCCGTCGGCAGGGCGGAGACGAAATGCCGGCGCAGCGGGGGCGGCGCGAGCCCGCCGGGCAGATCGTCCGCGACCAGCACCAGCGCCAGCGTCCCGCTCGGCAGCAGGTTGCGCAGTGCGGTCGCGAGGGCCGCGGGATCGGAGCCCAGTCCTTCACGGTCGATCAGCCCGATGCGGCGGCGGGTCGCCGGCGGCGGCGGGCGCTGAATCAGGGTGACTGCCTGGGCCGCGGTTTCCGCCTGGCTCACCACGGCCCCGAGCCCGGACAGCACGCCCGCGAGATCGCGCATCACCGTCCGGCGGGCGCTGACCAGTACCACCTCGACCCCGGCGAGCCGGGGCGGGGCGGCGGGCGCTGCGACGGCGGTGGCAGGGAGGGTGAACCAGAACAGGCTGCCCTGGCCCGGCGTGCTCTCCACCCCGATGCGCCCGCCCAGCGCCTCGACCAGCCGCCGGGCGATGGCGAGGCCGAGGCCGGTGCCGCCGAAGCGGTTGATGATGGTCTCGTCCGCCTGGGTGAAGCTCTCGAAGATGCGGCCGGTGGCTTCGGGCGCGATGCCGATGCCGGTATCGGAGACCGAGAAGCGGAGGATCACGCCCTCGCCCTCGCCCGGACGCGCCTCGGCGGTGATCACCACCTCGCCGCGGTCGGTGAACTTGACCGCATTGCCGAGCAGGTTGAGCAGCGTCTCCTCGATCGCGCGACGGTCCGCCCGCACCAGGCGTGGCGTGTGGGCGCCGACATGGAGCGCGAGGCCGAGCCCTTTCGCCCCCGCCTGGGCCGCCATCATCTTGCGCAGCCCCTCGAGCAGGTCGAACAGGTCGAAAGAGACCTGCTCGGACGGCATCCGCCCGGCCTCGATGCGGGAGAGGTCGAGGATGTCGTTGATCAGGGTCAGCAGCGAACCGGCGGAACGGCGGATGGTCTCCACCATGTCGCGCTGCTCCTCGTCGAGGCTGGAGCCGCTGACGAGATCGGAGAGGCCGATGACGGCATTGAGCGGGGTGCGCAGTTCGTGGCTGACCGAGGCGAGGAACTGGCTTTTCGCCCGGTTCGCGCTCTCGGCCTGTTCGCGCGCCAGTTCGAGCTTGCGGATCAGGCTGCCGGCATAGAGCGGCAGGATGACGAGGGCGGCGAGCAGGCCGGCGGACAGCGAGGGCTGGTCGCGCCAGAACGGGGTGGAGGCGATGACCAGCGAGAAGCCGGCCAGGCTGAGGACGCTGGCGGCGCGCAGGTAGGGCAGGCCGAAGCGGAAGCCGTTGCCGAAGATCGTCCAGAGATAGATGGGGTAGAGCAGCGAGGTCAGCGCGCCGCCGGCGTGCAGCCCATAGGACAAGGTGCCGATGTCGGCGAGCAGGGCGAGGGCGCGGCGGCCGGGAGAGGTGGCGGTATGGCGCAGCATATGGGCGAGCAGCCCGAGCGCGCCGAGAAAATAGAGGCTGACCAGGATCAGCGGGAGGCGGGTTTCGCGGGCATCGAGAAGGGTCGCGGTCCCGAGATAGAACAGGATCAGGGCGCTGATGATCAGCCGGTTGACGATCATCTCGTGTTCGCGGTCGGGGCGGCCGGCAAAGGGCGCGAAGATGCGCGCCCACAGCGGGGCCAGCCCGCGAGCGACGGCGCCGCCCATCATGGGCGGGCCTGCGACGGGTCCGGGAGGCCGAAGGCCTGCGCTCCCGGGAGTCGATTTCGGCAAGTCCCCGATCTCATCGGCAGCTTTCGTTGCGCATCCGCTATATAGGGACGATTGCATCCCTTGGCCATTCCTATAGCATCGGAGTGAAGCGCGGGTTCATCAAAATCCTGGGTAGCAACTGGGCTGAAGCCTGGGAATCCGCTGATTTCCGCGGAACGGAGACCTTTTTGTGGAAAGCCACTATAAATTTGGATTTCCCGACCCAAAATATCTCTGTCCGTGGGCAGCGGCAAAGCCGGTTCCGGGCAACGGTTGCGAGCGCGCGTGCGTCTCAGTTTTTGGAGCGGCGTTAACCCTTTGGTAAGAGATTCGGTGGCATTCGGTCGGAGGTTGGGGTGCGGGCGGCAGCCAAATGTCTCGCACGGGCGCGTGGCCGCCGGCAGCGGCGAAACCATGCTGACATAGGTCGCGAAGATGTCCCTGATTGTCATTCTCGACGATCGCGTCACCAACCGGAACATTTTCTCCAAGCTCGCCGGGCTGGTGGAAGAGGAGGCGGAGGTCCGCGCCTTCGGCGACGCCGAGGAGGCGCTCAGCTGGTTCGACGCCAACCCCCCCGACCTCGTCATCACCGACTTCAAGATGCCCAACATGGACGGGGCCGAGTTCACCCGGCGCCTGCGCAACCGCCCCACCGGGGTCGATGTTCCGGTGATCGTCATCACCGCCTACGACGACCGTCGCTTCCGCCTGCGCGCGCTCGAGGCCGGGGCGACGGATTTTCTCCAGAGCCCGGTCGATCACCACGAGTTCCTCAGCCGCGCCCGCAACCTCCTCGCGCTGCGCAAGCAGCAGCAGACGGTCAAGCGCCGCGCCACCGTGCTCGAGCGCGAGCTGCGCTACAGCGAACGCTCCCGCGAGGAGTTGCTGCGCGATTCCCGCGAGCGCCTCGCCCAGGTGATCGATACCGTGCCGGCGATGATCAGCGCCACCGACCGACAGGGCCGCTGCATCTTCGTCAACGCGTACCAGGCCGCGATCTCCGGCCGCGATCCGCGCGAAATGGTCAACCGCCCGGCCGCCGAAATCTTCGGAGAGGCGCGCGCAGAGCGTTCCCGCCTGCTCGACCGCTTCGTCTTCGAAACCGGCGAGCCGATCGCCGGCTTCGAGGAGGAGATCGTCGATTTCGCGGGCACGCGGCACATGTTCGTCACCACCAAGTCGCCGCTGCGCGACATGGCGAATGCGGTCGTCAGCGTGCTCACCACCTCGCTCGACATCACCAGCCAGAAGCAGGCCGAGCAGCATCTGCGCTTCATGGCCCATCACGACGCGCTGACCTGCCTGCCCAACCGCTCCCTGCTGCGCGACCGCATCGAGAGCCGCATCGCCCACGCCCGGCGCGAGCGCAGCATGTTCGCGCTGCATTTCCTCGACCTCGACCGGTTCAAGGGCGTCAATGACGCCTATGGCCACCACATCGGGGACCGGCTGCTCTGTGCCGTCGCCGAGCGGCTGCGCCATTCGGTGCGCGAGGAGGACATCGTCGCCCGCATCGGCGGGGACGAGTTCGCGGTGCTGCAATCGCGCGTCGACCGGGTGGAGGACGCCGTCGATCTCGCCCGCCGTCTGGTGGAGGTCGTCTCCGGCGCGTTCGCCTTCGATTCGCTGGAGCTCGGGCTCAGTGTCAGCGTCGGCATCACGCTCTGCCCGGACGACGGCGAGGGGGTCGAGGAATTGCTCAAGAATGCCGACCTCGCCATGTACCGTGCCAAGTCGGACGGACGCGACACCTATCGCTTCTTCGCCGCGGAGATGAACCGCCAGGCGCAGGAGGCGGTGGCGATCGAGAACGAGTTGCGCACCGCGCTCGCCCGCCGGCAGTTCGTGCTGCTCTACCAGCCCCAGGTCAGCTTCGCCACCGGCCGGGTGATCGGGGTCGAGGCGCTGCTGCGCTGGAACAAGCCCGGGCAGGGGCTGGTGGCGCCGCAGGAATTCCTGCCCATGGCCGAGGAGACCGGGCTGATCGTGCGCATCAACGAATGGGTGCTGCGCGAGGCCTGCACCGCCGGCATCCGCTGGCGCGAGGCCGGGCTGCCGCCGCTGCGGGTCGCGGTCAATCTCTCGCCGGTGCAGTTCCGCCGCCAGGACGTGCGCCGCCTGGTGCTCGATACGCTCGCCGAGACCGGCTTCGACCCCGCCTTCCTCGAGCTCGAGCTCACCGAGAGCATCCTGATGGAAAACGCCGAGGCCGCCGCGGAGGACATTCGCGCGCTCTGCGAGCACGGGGTGCGCTTCTCGATCGATGATTTCGGCACCGGCTATTCCTCGCTGCGCTACGTCAAGGGGCTGCCGGTCAGCCGGCTGAAGATCGACCAGAGCTTCGTCGCCAACCTCGTCTCCGACCCCAACGACGCGGTGATCGTGCGCGCCATCATCAACCTCGGCCACAGCCTCAACCTCGATGTGCTCGCCGAGGGGGTGGAGACGGCGGAGCAGTACGAGCGGCTGCGCCGGGACGGGTGCGACGCGATGCAGGGCCATTTCTTCAGCCCCGCGCTGCCGGCGGAGGCATTCGCCGAACTCCTGCGCCGGGGCGAATCCCTGGTCTGCGTGGCCTGACCGAACCCGCGCGCCGCTCAGTCGGCGTCGCCGCCGGGCGCATCGCCGGGCCCGCCGCGGCGCAACAGTTGCCGCCATCCCGAGTTTGCCATCCATTTCGCGCGGGCGAGGTGGGTCTCATGGGCACGCCAGGCGCGCCCGGGCTCCTGCGCGGGGTCGATGCCGAGCGCCTCGCGGGCCACCTCCTGCCAGGCCACCCCGTCGCGCTCGGCGTCGAGCAGGATCAGGTAGTGGATCAGATGGAGTTCATCGTAGTCGGTCAGCCGGTCCGAGTCCGGCGGCTGGTCGGCGATCGGCGCATCGAAGCGCGGCCTGGACATGTCTTCCTCCTGCCGGCCCTCTTCCTCCTGCCAGCCCGTCCGCGGGGAACCCGGAACCTGCGCACCGGGATTTAGGCCACCCTCGGCGGATCGACAAACCGGCCGGTCCAGCGCCGGTCCAGCGCCGGTCCAGCGATGTACTGCAAACCGCCCGAAACCGCTCGTACGCGCGGGGGAGGCGTGCTTCCGACTCGGTGCGGCTGGTAAAGGGCGGGCATGGGGTACGATGGCCTTTCCGCGCAGGCTCGGGCGGTGCCGCTGGCGCCCGCCGCGCTCGCGCTCGGGGTGTCGCTGCTGGCCGTCCTGGCCGCCCTGGCCTTGCTCGCGCGCCAGCCCGCGGCGGCGCGGGCCGCGCGCTGGGGTGGGGTGGCGGTGGCGCTCGCCGGGATCGGCCTGCTGGCGGGCGCCCTGCTCGGCGGGGGGTCGGCGGGCTCGCTCGCGCTGCCGCTCGGCCTGCCCGGCCATCCGCTGCTGGTGCGTCTCGGCCCGCGCGACGGCCTTTCGCTGCTCGCCGCGCTGGCGGCGGGAGCGGTCGCCCTGGCGGCGAGCGAGGAGCCACCCGCGCGCCTCCTCGCAGCACTCGCCGCCGCCCTGCTCGCCCTGTTGGCGGCGGACCCCGAAGGCAGGCTGCTCGGCGTCGCGGGGCTTCTGCTGGCGGCGCGGGGCGGCGGCAACGCCGGGCGGGCGGTGGCGGTGCTCGCCGTCTTCGGCGCGGGCGCCGCGGCATCCGGCACGGCGGTCGGCACGCTGCTTGCGGCCTTCGGCCTCGCCGGGCTGCTCGCCGTGCTGGCCGCCTGTGCGGCCGAGGCGGCTGAGACGGCCGGCGCGGCCGGCGCCGGCCTCGCCGCGACCCTGGGCGCGCTGGTGGTGGTGCAAGGTCTGGCGCACCTCGCTCTGCCGGCGAGCGCGGCACAAGCGCAGGGCTGGTTCCCGGTCGCGGCGCTGCCGGCCGGCGCCCTGCTCGGCCTCGGCGGGGCGGTGCTGGGGCTCCGGGGCGAACGCATCGGCGCGGTCGCCGCCGGGGCGCTCTGCGCCGAGAGCGGGCTGGGCGTCCTCGCACTGGCGCTGGCTGCCATCGCCCGCGACATGGACCGGCCCGCCACGCTGGCCGTGGCCGCCACGGGCGCGGAAATCGCCGGGCTCACCGCGTCGATCGGCGCCGGGCTGCTGTTCCTGCTCGCCGGGCGGGTGCGGGCGCGGGCGGGCAGTGGCCGGCTCGATGCGCTTGGCGGCCTGGCCGGGCGTGTCCCGCGCACCGTGGCGCTGCTGGCGGTGGCGGCCTTCGCCCTCTCCGCCCTGCCGCCCGGCGCCGGCTTCGCCGCCTTGCGCCGGCTGCTGGTGGCGGGAGCGGACATCGCCGCGCAGGGGCGCGAGGGGCCGGCCCTCGCCGCGGTCCTCGCCGTCGCCGCGGCGATCGCGATCGCGGCGCTGTCGGCGGCATCGATGCTGCGCTTGTGGGGCATCGCGAGCCTCGGCCGACCGCGCACGCCGCGCGCCGCCGGCGCGGAGGAGAAGGCGCAGGGGGATTGGCCGCTCGCCGGGCTCGCCCTGGCGCTGCTCGCCCTCGGGCTGGTTCCCCCGCCCGCGGGCGGCCCTGGCGCTGCCAGGTTGGCGCTGCTGCTGCTGGCGCTGCTGCTGCTGGCGGGCACGCTGTTGGCCGCGCTCTGGCGGCGCGCCGGCAGGGGCATGCGCGAGGTCGAGCCCTGGGACGGCGGCCGGCCCGCCCTGCCGTCCTGGCTGCCCTTCGGCGACCCGGCCGGGCAGGTGAGCGCGGCCGGCTTCGCCTGGCCCGAGCGCCCGCGCTGGGCCCGCGGGCGAGCCTGGTTCGGAGCCTGGCGGGGGGCGGTGCGGTCCGTGGACGCGGCCGGGCTGGTGCTGGCGCTGGTCGCCGCCGGGCTGCTGCTCGCAGCACTGGGAGCGCGGCCGTGAGCCTGTCCGGCGGGCTCGCACTGGCGCTGCATGGCCTGCTGCTCGCTGGGGCGGCGGTGCTGCTCCCCGGTTTCGCCGACTGGGCGGAAGCGAGGCTCGGGCATGGTCCGGTCCCGCCCGCCTTCGGCTTCTGGCACGAACTCCGCCGCCTCGCCCGCAAGGAGACCCTGCGCGAGCGCGGGGCTGCCGGCCCCGCACCGCTGCTGCCGGCGGCGCGGGTCGGTGTGCTCGCCGTCGCGGCCCTTCTGGTGCCCTCGTTCGCCGCGCCGCTGCCCGGGGCGGGTCTGGGCGATCTGCCGACGGTGATCGGGCTGCTGGCGCTGGCGCGGGGGCTTTCGGCGCTGCTCGCGCTCGAATCCGGGCTCGGGTTCGCCGGCGTCGCCGCGGGCCGGGTGGTGCTGCTCGGCGCGGTGGGGGATGGCGGGCTGTTCCTCGCCGGTTTCGCGGCCGCCGTCCCGGCGGGGGACGCGGGCTTCGCGCGCCTCGCGGCCGCGCCCTGGCCGCCGGCGGGGTGGCTTTTCCTCACCGCCGCCCTTGCCCTGCTGGCACTACTCGCCACCGGGCGCGGGCCGTTCGGCGGCGGCGCGGCGGCGGGTGCGCCGGCGTGGGGCGAAGCAGCGCTGGCCGAGGCGGCGCTGGGCGAGGCGGCGGGGGAATTCGCCGGCTCGGGGCGTGATCGGGCGCTGCTGCGCTTCGGTGACGGGCTGCGGCTGGTGATCTGGCTGGACCTGCTGGTCTGCCTGCTGGTTCCCGCCGGCATGGTCGCGCCGGGAGCGGGCGCCGCGGGCTGGGCCATCGCGCTCGCGGCGTGGGCGGCCAAGGCGGCGCTGTTCACCGTGGGGCTGGGGTTTGCCGCCCGCGGCGGGCGGCTTTCCCCGCACCGGGCGCGGGCGGCCGCGGGCGCGGCGGTGGCGCTCGCCCTGCTGGCGGCGCTCGCGATGCTCGCCGCGCGGGTGCCGGCATGAAGGCCGGGGGGGCGGTTTCGGCCGATGGGCTGGCGGTTCCGTCCCTCCTGGTTCCCGGCCTGCTCGCTCTCTCCCTGGTTGCCTGGGGACTGTTGAGCGGGCGGGCGCTGCGGCTGCTGCCCGGGCAGGAGGCGGCTCTGGCGGTGGCCCTGGTGGCGCTGGCCGGCCTCGGCCGGCCGGGGTGGCGGCGCGCCGGCGGGGCGCTGATCGTGGCGGCGAGCCTGCTCGGCTGGATCGCGGGCGGCGCGCCGCTGCCCGCCGGACCCTGGCTGCGCGGCGATCCGCAGACGCTCGCGGCGCTCGCGGTGATGGGGCTGGTAGCGCTGATCGGGCCGCCCGTACCCCGCCCCGCGCGGGCGCGGTTCGCCCTCACCCTCGGATTCGGCGCTCTCGCGCTGCTCGCCGCCGCGCCGCTGCCGGCCTGGCTCGGGCTCGCCGGCATGGCGGTGCTGGGCGCCGGGCGGCGGCGGGTGGCGCTGGCTTTGGCCGGCTACGGGCTGGCGCCGGCGCTGTTCGGCATCGCGCTGGGCGGGCGCGCGGGGGCGGTCTTCCTGGTGATCGGGCTGGGCTGGCTCGCGGTGCTGCCCCTGGCGCGACCCTGGCAGGCGGGATCGGCAGGACCGGCGGGCCCGGCCCGCGCGCTCGCCGGCAGGGTGCTGCCGCTGGCCGCGCTGCTCCGGCTGCACGCGCTGCTCCCGGGAGGCAGTGCCGCCGCCGCCGGGCTCGGGCTCGCGCTGCTGCTGGCCGGCGCCGGATCGGTCTGGTCGGCGCGCAACGGCGCGGGGCGGGTCGGCGCCGCGGCGGCGGCGATGAACGCGGTGGCGCTGTTCGGCTTCGGCCTGGCCGGGCGGGCGCCCCATCTCGGCGCCTTCCTGATCCTCGCCGGTGCCGCACCGCTGGCCGCGTCCCTCGCTCGCGGGGCGGCCACCCGGCCCGGCTGGCTGGGCCCGCTGGGCCGCGCCGCGCTGGTCGGCCTGCCGCCGTTCGCGCCCTTCGCCGGGATGATGCTGATCGCCACCGCGGCGGCAGCGCGGGGGGGCGGGCTGGTGCTGCCGCTCGCGCTGGGCATCGGGCTCGGTGCGCTCGGCCTGCTGCGCGCGGAGCGGCGGCCGGCGGTGGCCGCCGGGCGGGCGGGTGGGCTGGCGCTCGCCGCCGCGCTGGCGGTGGCGCTCGCCGGCGGGGTTCTGCTGCCGCTGGCGCCGCCCGGGCTGGCGGCGGCGCTCGCCGGGATCGCGCGGTGAGTCTCGCCTCCCTCCTGCGCGGCGGGCAGGCGCTGGCGGCGGCGCCCTGGCCGCGCCATGATCTCTCGCCCGCGGTCTGGCGCCGCCTGGTCGCCGAACTGGAACACGACCCCGCATCCCTTGCCGGGCTGTGGGCCGATACCGAGCGGGTGATGGCCCTGTTCACCGAGGGCGGGCAGACCTGGTTCGTCTCCTGCCTCGTCACCGCCAGCGGCTACGACGCGCTCTCGCCGGTGCGTCCGGAGGCCGCCTTCTGGCAGCGGCTGGTGCATGATCTGTGGGGCCACCGCGCCCACGGCGTGGAGCTGCCCCCGCTGCTCGACCATGGACAGTGGCCGGTGATCGCCCCGCTCGCCGCCCGCCCGGTCCAGCGCACCGCACCACCCGCCCCGGCGGTCCCCGCCGCTCCGCCCGCGGAGGGCGGGTTCCGCGTCTCGCTCGGGCCGGTGCAGGGGCGGATCGCTCCCGCCTGGCGGATCGAGGCCGCGATGCAGGGCGAACGGATGGTCGGTATCGTGCCCCATCTCGGCCACGTCCATCGCGGCATTTCGCTGCTCGCCCGGGGCAAGCCGCCGCGCGCCGCCGCCCGCTTCGCCGCCCGCATCGCCGCCGACGCGACGATCGCGCACGCGCTCGCCTTCGCCCGCGCCGCCGAGGCGATCGCGGGGGAGATGCCGCCGCCGCGCGCCCTGGCGCTGCGCGAGGCGATGGCGGCGGCCGAGCGCATCACCGCCGCGCTGGGCAGGCTCGCCGGCCTGGCCGGGGCGGGGCGGATGGACCCCGCCGGCATCCCCGCCCTGGTCGAGGGCTGGCGGGAGGCGGCGGCGCAGGGCTTCGGCCACCGGCTGATGATGGACTGCGTCGTCCCGGGCGGGCTCGCCGCCGATCTCGCCCCCGCCGGCGCCGCGGCGTTCGGGGCGGCGCTGGCGCGGACCGCCGCGGCACTCGCCCCCGCCGGCCCGCTCGGCCTGCGCCGCAGCGGGGCGGACCGCGATCGGGCGATCGGGCGCGAGCACGCGGAGATCGCCGCCGCCGTCGCCGCGCTGCGCCCGCTGCTCGCCGATCTGCCGGCGGGCGGTGTCTTCCGCAGCCCGGAGTTGGCGACCGGAGAGGGGATCGGCATGGCCGCGGGCCCGCGCGGGACGATCTGGCACTGGATGCGGCTCGATCACGGGCTGATCGCGGCCTTCTTCCCGATCGATCCCGCGCTCGCCGCCTGGGCCCGCTTCACCGCCGCCTGCGCGGGCGCCGCCCTCTCCGATCTCGGCGAGATCGCGGCCGCGGAGCGGCTCTCCGCCGCCGGAGCGGATCTGTGAGCGGCGCGGAGAGCGAGGCGGCCCGGGTCGCGGCGCTGGCCGCGCACCTCGCCGCCGCGGGCAAGGGCCGGCTCGGGCGCGGCCTGGCGCTGCGCCATGTCGATGCCGGGGATTGCGGCGGCTGTGCGCTGGAACTCGCCGCTGCCCGCGCCGCGGTGCGCGGGCTCGCCCGGCTCGGGGTCTCCTTCGCGCTCAGCCCGCGCGAGGCGGACGTGCTGCTCCTCTCCGGCCCGCTGACCCGCAACATGCGCGAGGCGGCGATCGCCTGCTGGCAGGCGATGGCGGAGCCGCGCTGGGTGGTCGCACTCGGCGACTGCGCGGTCGACGGCGGGGTGTTCAAGGGCTGCTACGCCGTCGCCGGCGGCGCCGCGGCGGCGCTGCCGGTCGATCTCGCGATCCCCGGCTGCCCGCCCGATCCGGCGGCGATCCTCGAAGGGCTCACCGCGCTCCTGCTCGCGGTGCGCTGACCCGCGC
>DAHWFB010000042.1 GCA_027326105.1 Acetobacteraceae bacterium | reverse complement strand
GCCTCGGTCAGCGCCGCGACTTCCGCCATGCCGCGGCCCGCTGCCCGCCAGTCCGCCCGGCGGGCGGCGACCGCCGCGGCGCGGGCTTCCCACTCGACGCCGAGCAGGGCTTCGAGCCGGCGGCGCAGAGCGGCGGCGAGGCCAGGGGCCCGGCCGCCGGTCGAAATGGCAAGCAGGAGATCTCCGCGGCGGAGTTCGGCGGCGTTGTGGAAGTCACACAGCGCCGGCACATCCTCGACATTGACCAGGACCCGGGCGGCGCGGGCGGCGCGGGCGAGAGGGGCTGCTTCGGATGGGGGCAGACCCACGACCCAGAGCGCGGCGAAGCCTGCGATTTCCTCCGCGGCGGGCAGCCGGGGGCGAAGCTGCGGGCCGGCGGCACGGGCGATTTCGGGGGCCGGGTCGGGGCTGAAGACGGCGATCGCCTCCCCGCCGCCCGCGCGCAGGAGCGCGAGCCGGCGCACCAGGCCGGCGCCCGCGCCCGCGAGGGCGAGGGAAAGCGCACGAGGATCGAGCGAGATCGGGATCATTCCACCTGCCGCGGGGCGGCGTGGGTGCCGCCCGGTTGGGATGGATATAGAAAGTCTTTCTTCCAGAGTGCAATATGCCCGGGAAAATAAGATTGTTATGCTATATCGTTCGCTCCAATTAGGATTTCATGGCACAAATGGGCGGATCGGGAGTGTCCCGGGCGGTCTCCGCGCGCCCCATTGAACCCGGCGCCGCTCTCGCTCAGGATCGTCCCGCCCCAGCGCGCCGGAAACCCCCGCATGCGTCTTGTCTGCCCGAACTGCGCCACCCAGTACGAAGTGCCCGATCCGCTGGTGCTCGCCGCCCCGGGGCGGGCGGCGCGGTGCGCCCGGTGCGGCCACCAATGGGTGCCGGTCCCCGCGCCGGCGCCGCCCCCGGCGCCGCTTCCGCCGGAGGGGGCGGCGCCGGCGCGGGACACGACCCGGGCGGACCCTGCGCCCGCGGAGGCTTCGCCGGCGGCGGGGGCGCAGCCGGTCAGCCGGGCCGAGATCCGCCCCCAGCCTTCCGTTCCCCAGCCTTCCGTTCCCCAGCCTTCCGTTCCCCAGCCTTCCGTGCTCCAGCCTTCTGTGCCCCGGCCCTCCAGGCCGAGGCGGGCCCCGCGCGTGCCGCCGGTTGGGCTGCTGTGGGTGGCGAGCCTGCTGCTGCTGGCCGCGATGGGCTGGGCGGGGTTGCACTACCGGCAGGAGATCATGCGCGCCTGGCCGCCGAGCGCGCGGCTCTATCTCGCCCTCGGGTTGCGCAGATAGGCTCGCTCTTGCCGCGTGGCGCGAGAGGTCGCATAACGTTGCGGAAGAGTTCCCGGGGACAGAGCGCAAGGAGGGACGTCATGGCCAGCCGCCATCTGCGCGAGATCATCCGCAACCAGAAGATTCTCACCCTGCCGGCGACCGCGAGCGTGCGCGAGGCGGCCCGCGCGATGGCGGAGAAGCACGTGGGCTCGGTGATGATCGTCGCGGGCAAGCGGCTCAAGGGCATCTTCACCGAGCGGGACGCGCTTTTCCGGGTGCTCGCGGCCGGGCTCGACCCCGACGCGACGCCGCTTTCGGCGGTGATGACCGAGGCGGTCATCACCATCGACGCCTCCATGACGCTGGCCCAGGCGCTGCACCAGATGCACGACGGCGGCTTCCGCCACGTGCCGGTGACCGAGGACGGCGTGCCGGTGGGGATGGTTTCGATCCGCGACGCGCTGGCGAGCGAACTCGCGAATTTCGAGCGCGAGCTCAAGATCAAGGAGAACCTGGTGGAGACGATGCGCTGAGCGGCGCCCGTCTTGCCGGCGCCGCGCCGCCGCCCCATACAGGGGGGATGGAGCGCAAGTCCACCATTCTGCTGAACGGCGAGGAGCGCGCGATCGGGGCGCCGCTTTCGCTCGCGGCATTGCTCGACGAACTCGCGCTCGACGCCCGCAAGGTCGCGGTCGAGCGCAACCGGGAGATCGTGCCCCGCTCGCTCTATCGGGAAACCTTGCTGGCGCCGGGTGACGCGCTGGAGATCGTGCACTTCATCGGCGGAGGCTGAGATGGACCAGGGGATGGTTCCCGAGACGGATGGCTGGAGCGTCGCCGGGCGCAATTTCCGTTCTCGCCTGATCGTCGGCACCGGGAAATACAAATCGCTCGAGGAAACCGCGGCCGCCATCGCCGCCTCGGGTGCCGAAATCGTGACCGTGGCGGTCCGCAGGGTCAATCTCTCCGACCCCAAGGCGCCGATGCTACAGGATTTCGTCAGCCCCTCGGCCTACACGTACCTGCCCAACACCGCCGGCTGCCACACCGCGGAGGAGGCGGTGCGCACGCTGCGGCTGGCCCGCGAAGCCGGCGGCTGGAACCTGGTCAAGCTCGAAGTGCTCGGTCCGCCGCCGACCCTCTACCCCGACATGGTCGCGACCTGCGAGGCGCTCTCCGCCCTGGTCAAGGACGGGTTCGAGGTGATGGTCTATTGCAACGACGACCCCATCGCCGCCCGCCGGCTCGAAGACATGGGCGCGGTCGCCATCATGCCGCTCGGCGCGCCGATCGGCTCGGGGCTCGGGCTGCGCAACCCCACGATGATCGCCATGCTGCTCGAACAGCGCCGGGTGCCGCTGCTCGTCGACGCCGGGGTCGGCACCGCGTCCGACGCCGCGGTCGCCATGGAACTCGGCTGCGACGCGGTGCTGATGAATTCCGCCATCGCGCTCGCCCGCGACCCGATCCGCATGGCGCGGGCGATGCGCGCGGCGGTGGAGGCCGGCCGCCTCGCCTATCTCGCCGGGCGGATGCCCCGCCGCTTCGCCGCCGACCCTTCGAGCCCGCTCACCGGACTGATCGCGTAGCCGAAAACGAACGAAAGTTCTTTGGTTCTTTCTGACCAGAAAGAACTGCTTTTTTGAAAAAAAGCAGCAAAAAACTTTCGCTCTCCGGCGGGGCCCGGCCGCTCTGCCTTCAGCCCAGCACCGCTGCCAGGGTCTCCGCCGTGCGGCCGTTGGCGATGGTCGCGGCGCGGGCGTCGTAGTGCACCCCGCCCACGCGGGCGAAGGCGTGCCCCACGCCAGGATAGACATGGGCCGAGATGCCGGGCTTCCCGGTCACCGCCGCCAGCACCCTCTCACGCGCCGCCGCCGGCACGAATTCATCCTGCTCGGCGATGTGCAGCAGGAGCGGTTTCCGCACCTGGCCGATCTCGCCCATCAGCCCGTCGATCCCGACACCGTAGTAGGACACGACCACATCGGCGTCCGACCGCTCGGCCATCATCACCGCGAGCCGGCCGCCGAGACAGAAGCCGATCGCGCCCGCCCGGCCATTGCCGCCGGGAAGCGCGCGGGCGAGGGTGAGCGTGGCCCGCAGATCCTCGACCCCCTTGTCCTGGTCGAACGCCTGCATCAGCGAAAAGGCCTTCTGCCACTCGGCATCGGTCTTGTCGGTGATGTCCACGCCCGGTTCCAGCCGCCAGAAGAGATCCGGCGCGACCGCGAGAAAGCCCATTGCGGCCAACTGGTCGCAGGTCGCGCGCAGCGAACCGTTGACCCCGAAGATCTCCTGGATCACCACCACCGCGCCCGCCTTCTCCGCCGCGGGCTTCGCCACATAGGCGGAGAATTCGCCCGCCCCGTCAGCCGCCTTCACCGAAATCGTCGCCATTCCCATTCCTCCCTCAGGTGCCGTTCGGGAGCGAAAATAGCGACGATGGACGGAAAGACCAGAGCGGGGGCGACGCCCAAATCCAGAGCCGCGGCGACCCTCAAATATAGTGCTCGGCGAGCGGGGCGAAGCCGTTGAAGCCCTGGCTGGCGTAGGTCGAGACATAGGCGCCGGTGGCGTGCAGCTGCACCCGGTCTCCGTCACGCAAGGCCAGGGGCAGGCGGTAGCTGGCACGCTCGTAGAGAATGTCCGCGCCGTCGCAGGTGGGGCCGGCGATGGCCACCGGCCCGGTCTCGCCGCCATCGTGCGGGGTGGTGATGGCGTAGCGGATGGCCTCGCCCTCGGTCTCGGCGAGGCCGCCGAAACGGCCGATGTCGAGATAGACCCAGCGCAGCGGATCCTCCCGGTCGCGGCGGCTGACGAGAACCACCTCCGAGGAGACCACCCCGGCCTCGGCGACCACGAACCGCCCGGGCTCGATCACCATCTCGGGGATGGCGTTGCCGAAATGGCGCGTCATCGCGTGCATGATGGCCTCGGCGAAGCGCTCGATCGGCGGCACGTCGCCGCGGTAGCGCACCGGAAACCCGCCACCGAGATTGACCATGCGGATGTCCACCCCGCGCGCGCGGAGGTCGGTGAACAGCATCGCCACCCGGGCGATCGCCGCTTCGTAGGAGAGCGTGTCGGTCTGCTGGCTGCCGACATGGAAGGAAAGCCCGAAAGCGTCGAGCCCGAGTTCGCCCGCGCGCAGCATCAGCTCCCGCGCCGCCTCGACCGAGGTGCCGAACTTGCGCGACAGCGGCCAATCCGCCCCGGCATTGTCCACGGCGATCCGGCAGTAGACCTGCGCACCGGGCGCGTGGGCGGCGAGCTTGGCCAATTCCTCGGCGGAATCGAAGGCGAACAGCCGCACGCCGAGCGCGAAGGCGCGCGCGATCGCGCTGGCCTTCTTGACCGTGTTGCCGAAGCTGATCTCCGCCGGCGCGGCGCCGGCGGCAAGGCAGGCCTCCACCTCCTCGAGGCTCGCGGCATCGAAGCACGAGCCGAGGGAGGCAAGCCGCGCCAGCACCGGGGCCGCCGGGTTGGCCTTCACGGCATAATAGATTCGTGCGAGCGGCAGTGCCTGCCGCAGCACACGCCAATTACGCGCGACATGTTCGACGTCCACGACCAGGCAGGGTGTGGGCGGCTGCACGTCGGCAAGGAACCGGGCGATCTTGGTGATCATCGCACCCTGCCTTCCCCAGATGACGGTCCGCCGGAACAAGGCGACGGACGCAGTTGCGAAACGGTCGAACGAACCAGCGACCAGTGAAAGTTGCCAGAACGCTTGACGTCGTTACATAACCGCGGGGGCCAGAGGCACGTGCGTTGCTGCGTGGGATGCGCCATAGCCGGCAATCGCCGGGGGCGCAAGTGAAATCCCGGTCACCGGCGGCAGGGCTGGGGAGCCGCGCGCGCGGATCAGAGCGGGACCAGCCGGCGGTACGGCTCCGCCTCGCGGGCGAAGAACGGGTGGTAGAACGGATCTCCGCCCAGATCCTCGCCCCAGCGCCCCCGCATCGCCTGGCGGGCGCGGGCCAGCGCCTGCGGGTCCCCCTCGTGGTCCAGCGCGCCACCGGGGGCGAGCTCGAGCGTGGATTCCGGTGTCCAGACCAGGCGGAAGCCGGCACGGCGCAGCTTGAGCGAGAGATCCAGATCGGCGAGCGGGGCGAACTCCTCCGCCTCCTCGTATCCCCCTGCGCTGGCGAACGCTTCCCGGCGCAGCAGCGCCGCGCCCCCGAGATGGCCGGCGACCTCCTGGGCGCAGGCAGCCCCGGCCAGATAGCCGGGCGCGTTCGCTGCCAGCCCGTGGTGGGCGGCCACCGCGCCGCCCCCGACACCGACCACCGCCGCCCCCGCCCGCACCCGCCCGCCCGGCTCGATCACCCGGCCACCGACCAGCCCCACCGCAGGGTCGGCCAGGGCTTCATCCACCATCCCCCGCAGCCAGTCCGGCCGGATCGCGAGGAGTGCCGGGGCGAAGACGAGGAGATATTCGGCCGTGGTCGCGGCGGCGGCACGGTTGAGCAGGGCGGGGCGGGGACAGGCCTGCTTGACCGCGAGGACGCGGGTGCGTGGACCCCTTGCCATTTCGGCCGCGAACGCCTCCGCATCCGCGGAGGCGGACCAGCCGTCGACCAGCACGATCTCCAGCAGGTCATAGCGCGTGTGGGCACGCAACGCCTCGACGCAGCGGCGCACTTCGGGGATGCGCTCGCGGAAGGGGAGCAGGAGCGCCACCGCCGGCTCCTTGCGGAAGCTCCAGGAGACCCGCATCCCGCCGGGGACCGTGCCCGGCACCGCCTCCCCCGGCGTGCGGCGGCGGCGCAGATGCTCGGTGACCGCCGCCGCATCGGCGAGGGTCGGCATCAGCTCTCCCCGGCGCGCGGAATGGCAGAGGATCTCCGGGACGTGGCGGATCTCGCCGGGGCCTGCGCTCTCGGCGATGCGCAGCGCGAGACCGTAGCACTCCGCCCCCTCGCTCCGTCCTTTCGCCGGCCAGTGGTGCGCCGCGTCCTGCCGGCGCACCAGCAGCAGGCCGCCGAGATAGTTGCGCGAGAGCAGCAGCCGCCGGTTCCAGCCCGGCTTGAGCAGCGGCGCCTCGAGCCGCCCCGCCGGGCTGATCCGGTCCTCATCGGAGTAGAGCAGGTTCGCCCCGCTCGTTTCCGCCGCCTGGAGCATGGCGGCCAATGCCACATCGACCAGCCGGTCGTCCTGGCGGAGAAAGGCGACGTAGGCCCCCTTCGCGGCGGCGAGCGCACGAGCGACGTCGCGCGCCGGAGCGCCGCCGGCGGGAAGGACGCGGATGCGCGGGTCGCTTTCCTGCCAGGCTTCGAGCGCCGCCGCGATCTCGGGCGTCGCCGCTGCGTCGTCGATCAACAGCAGTTCCCAGTCCCCGCGCGTCTGCGCCCGCACCGAATCGACCGCCGCCGCGAGATCGAGGAAGTGCGGGCGATCGAGCCGGCAGAGCACACTGACCGTCGGCGGACCGTCCGCCGCCGGCACCTGCTCCGCGAAGCGCCGCCGCAGATCGGCGAAATAGGGCCCGGCCCAGGCCGCATACTCCTCGATGGCGCAGCTCGGCGCGGCGGCGAGCGCGCGAAGCTGGCCGCGCAGGACCCAGAGTTCGCCGGCGAGGCGATCGATCTCGCGGGTGACGCGCGCGAGCGTCGCGTAGGCATCGGTCGCGAGAAAGCGCACCGCCAGCGGGCTGTTGGCCAGTTCGGTCCCTTCGGGGACCGCCTGGAACACGAGGCGCACCTCCTGGCCATGCCGCAACTCGGGCGGCGGGACGAAGCGGAAGCCGCAATCGGGCTCGGCGCCGAGCGTCTCGGCCACGTCCGGGCGGAAGAGATCGGCGCGCACCTCACCGACCGGGCGGCCGTCGGCGCTGACCCGCAGCACCACCCCGCCGCGGCGGGAGGCGCCGGCGAGATCGCTCCGCACCGCCCAGCCCTTCACTGCCCCGCCGTCGAGCCCCTCGACCATCCCTTCCACCTGGGTCTGGCGGGCGAGGCAGAAATGGGTGAGGTCCCAGCCCTGGCCGAGAGCGTCGCGGAAATGCACCGCGGCGCCGTGGAGAGTGCGGAATTGCAGCGTATGGCGCAGACCGTCGTGATAGAGCGGCGGGATGAAGTAGAGGAACCCGGCCTCCGCCGAAGGCAACCCGGATTGCTTCACATCCTCCCGCAGCAGGGCGCACAGCACGCTGTCCACCGCTTCGTCGTCGATCATCACCCGCAGCAGGGCGGGGCGTTGGGGATGGTCGAGATCGACCACCCAGCCCTCGATCCGCTCCCCCTCGAAGATATCGATATGACCGACGATGGGCGGGCGCTCGAACGCGGGCATGGCGCGGCCTTTCAATCGATAGCGGAATGAACTCGGCTTGGGTCTAGCATGAACGGAACTCCAAATTCACGGACATTTCGTTGAAATTGTGGCGATACAGCATGGGGACGGCCGGCACGCCGGAAGCCGCCCCGCGGCCGGCCGTCAGCCCGGCGGCTGGCTCGGAGCGACCGGCGCCGGGCCCCGGAAGGCGCGGATTTCGGCCAGGCCGCGGAGCGCGGTGCCGTCGGGGGCGAAATTCTCCGCCGCCAGCCAGGCGGCGATGGCGTCGCGGCGCGAGGGCCACTCCTCGGCCACGATGCTGAACCAGGCGGTATCGCGCCGGCGCCCCTTGATGACCAGGTGGTGGCGCAGGATCCCCTCGAAGACGAAGCCCAGACGCAGCGCCGCGCGCCGCGAGGGGGCGTTGAGCGCGTTGCATTTCCACACCAGCCGGCGGTAGCCGAGATCGTCCGCGGCGTGGCGCAGCAGCAGGAACATCGCCTCCGTCGCCGCCCGCGTGCGCTGCATCCCCGGCGCGAACCAGATATGGCCAAGCTCGATCGCCGCGTTGCGGGGCTGGATGTCGAGCAGCGTGAGCCAGCCCATCACCCGCCCGCTCGCCACCACCCGGACCGCGAAGGCGAGCGGGTCGTGCTGGGCGGCGAACTCCTCCACCTGCCGGGTCAGCGCCGCCTCGTCGGCGAAGGGGCCATAGCCCATATAGTCCCAGCTCTCGTCCGCCCCCCGTGCCGCCTCCCAGAGATCGGGTGCGTGGCGGGGATGGAGCGGCTCGAGCACGACATGCACCCCCTGGTGTGCCACCCGCGCCGGCAAGGGGCGCGGCCGACGGTCCACCGTCTCGCCCAAGGGCCGGTCACGCAGGGGCTGCTCGGCCATCGGGGTCTCCTCCCTATTCCGCCGCGGCCGGTGAGCGCACCGCGAGCCGGCGCAGGCAACGGTCGATCCACAGCGCGGTCTGTTTCTCGGCCAGCGTATTCTGACCAAGCCGCTCATGCAGCACGGCGAAATCCACCCGCTCCAGCGCCTGGTCCTGGTTGAAGCAGGAGAACACCACCCGCCGTTCCCCGGTCGCGGGATCGACGTGCAGTTGCAGGCACTGGGCGCAGATCTCCTTCATCATGCACTGCATCGGGCTGTTGATCGACCCGATGGCGCGATGGCCGGGCTTGAGCAGGGGAGCGAGCACGCCGCCGCGCGCGGCCGCGACCGCGGCCATCATGCGGTCCGAGCCGATGACGATGAGCCGGCCGGCCTCGCCGAGCGGAATCGGCTGCGGACCCAGCGCGCCCTGCCCGTAGGCCGCCATGGCGGCGACGATGTTGCCGACGAAGGCGCGATCGCCCGCGCGCTCGGGCGCGAAGCCCGGCGCCTCGTCGCAGCACCAGACGATGACATCGGCCGCGCGCTCGATCTCGGCCACCTTGTAGCGGTCGGCGCGCTTCTTGTAGCCGGCGAAATAGAGCACCCGCCCGCCGGCCGCGCGGATCGCGGCGCCGATCGAGAACAGCACGGCGTTGCCGAGGCCCCCGCCGGCGAGCGCCACCGTCTCGCCGGGGACGATCTCGGTCGGCGTGCCGGTGGGGCCCATCAATACCACCCGCTCGCCCGGGCGCAGATGGGCACAGAGATCGGAGCTTCCGCCCATCTCCAGCGCGATGACCGAGACCAGGCCGGCGGCCGGATCGGCGGTGGCGCCGGTCATCGCCAGCCCCTCCATCGCCAGCACGGTGAGCGCGCCGCCGGGTTCCGCGAGGCGCGGGGCCAGGCGTTCGTAGTTCTGGAGGCGGAAGAACTGGCCCGGGCGGAAGGCGCGCGCCGCCGCCGGCGCGTGCAGCACCACCTCGACGATGTTCCCGGTCAACCGGCGCACCACCCGCACCTCGGCCGTGAGCGCCGCGCGGCAACGGGCGATCAGCGCCGCGGGTTCCCTCCCGGCCGCGGGCGGTAGCGCGGCGAGGGCGCGGGAGATCACCGGATAGCCGCGCTTGGCCGAAGCCATGGCCTTGACGACATTGCCCGAGAAGCTGGGGTGGAGATCGCCGAAGAAGCTGAGGAAGCGCCCGTCCGCCCGCCGGTGCATCAGCACGGCCGCTTCGGCCGGCTTGGGGTCGCCGCGTTCGGGGTGGAGCGGATGGCCGGCCGCGTCGATCGCCTGGAAAAAGCGCCCGTCGAGCACGATGCGCCCATCCTCGCGGGCGAGCACCGTGTTGGGCGAGGTGCCGGCGGCGACCAGCACCGCGCCGGCGGCGAGCCGCCGCCCGGTTCCGTCGGCGGCGATGAGGCGGAGCGCGCAGGCGTGGCCGTGAGGATCCACCTCGACCGAATGCGGCGTCAGCCCCTCGGCGAAGCGCACCCCTTCCTCGAGCGCCTTCGCCACCTCCTCGTGGTTGAGCGTATAGGCGGGGGAATCGATCAGCCGGCGGCGATAGGCGATGGTCGCGCCGCCCCAGGCGTCGAGCAGGGGCGCGAAGCGCGGTGCCCGCCCTTCGGCCGCAGCGCGCTCCCGCTCGGCGCCGATCGCCGCGGCGTGGGCGAGAAAGGTCTCGGCGAGTTCGGCCTCCTCCGCGCTCCATCCCGCCCGCGCCGCCGCCTCGCCGCGCTCGGTCGCCAGCACGCGGTGACGCTCGGCGAATTTTTCCACCTGGCGGACGTAGTAGGCGAGGCTTTCGGTCGCGGTATCGATGGCGGTGAGCCCGCCGCCCACCACCACCACCGGCAGGCGGAGTTCGAGGTTGGCGATGGAGGAGCGCCGCGCCGCGCCGGTCAATTGCAGCGCCATCAGGAAGTCCGACGCCTGGCGCACCCCGCGCGCGAGGCCGTTGGGGATGTCGAGCACCGTCGGCCGGCCGGCACCGGCGCAGAGCGCGACATGGTCGAAGCCCATGGCGAAGGCGTCGTCGATGGAAACCGTGCCGCCCTGGCCGAAGCGCACCCCGCCGAAACCGGCGAACGCGGTGCGCCGTTCCAGCAACAGGCGGATCAGCCCGAGGAAATTCTTGTCCCAGCGCACGGTGATGCCGTATTCCGCGACGCCGCCGAAGCCCGCCATCACCCGTTCGTCGAGATTGGCGAACAAGGCGGCGGCGTCACGCACCGGCGCCCGCGCCTCGAACCCGAGCGGCTCGATCTTGAGCCCGTCGATCGCCACCACCGCGTGGCCCTCGTTGAGCAGATGGTGCGCGAGCGTGAACCCCGCGGGCCCGAGCCCCACCACCAGCACGCTCCGCCCCGACGGCGGGCGCGGCAGGGGCCGGCGCAGATCGAGCGGGTTCCACCGTGTCAGCAGCGCATAGATCTCGAAGCCCCACGGCAGGGCCAGCACCTCGCGCAGGATGTCGGTCTCGGCCTGGGGAATGTCGACCGGGGTCTGCTTCTGGAAGATGCAGGACTTCATGCAGTCGTTGCAGATGCGATGGCCGGTCGCCGCCATCATCGGGTTGTCGAGCGCGATGATGGCGAAGGCGCCGAGCAGCGTGCCGCCGGCGCGCAGGCTGTGCATCTCGCTGATCCGCTCCTCGAGCGGGCAGCCGGCGAGTTTGACCCCCAGGGCCGAGGCCGCGACCGCGCCGGACTTGCGGTCCTGGAGGCCCTTGCGGCAGGAATCCTTGCCCTGCTCGTGGCACCAGATGCAATAGTTCATCTGGTCGAGGGCGCCGAGCGGATCCATCCCCGCATCGGTCAGCGCGAAGCCGTCGCGCGCCCGCCATTCGTGTTCGGGCAGGCGCAGCATGGTCACGCCCTCGCGCTCGATGGTTTCGATCGCGATCAGATGCAGCGGGTCGATCTTTTGCGGCATCTGGAACAGCACGCCGTTGCCGTGGCGCGCGCGGCCTTCGGGGGCCAGCGCCGCCCAGGCGGCATAGCGGCGGGCGAGGTCGAGCGCCGCTTCGTCCTGGTCCCGTTCGGCGGCGGCGACGAATGCGGCGAACCCCGCCTCGCTCACCGCACCGCCGAGGCGGGGTGCCAGTGCCGCGGTCAGCGCCGCGCCGTCGAAGCCGGCGGCGTCGGCGTGCCGCTTGACCGCCTGGCGCTGCACGAACAGCCGCTTGCATGACAGCACGGCGTCCGCCGCGCCGGTCGCGCCGCGCATCGCCTCGAGTTCGGCCTCGATGCCGAAGAGTTCGCCGAGGAAGGCCTGCAAGGGTGCGCCGAGGGCGATCAGAAGCTCGGATTCCGCCAGTCCGCTCAACCCCTCGGGCGCGGCGCGCGCGGCGAGCAGACGCTCGGCGAGGGCGGGCTCGGCGGCGGCGAGCGCGCCCAGAAAGGCGCGGTCGAGGGCGATCAGCCCGTCGCGGCCGGACAGATCCGCGAAGGTGAAGCCGAGGCCCGGTGCTGCCCGATCCATGCGCCGTATCGATCCCGATTCCATCCCGGCGCGCCCTGCAAGCGGGGCGCGCCGCGCGCGAGCGATTGCCACAGTGCCCGCCGCCGGGCAAGCCTGGAGCCCGGCTCAGCCGAACAGCGGGGTCGCGACCACGCCCGGCGCCCCCTCCAACGCCGCCGGGCACTCCGAGAATCCGGCCGGGCGGTGGACCGGCAAGCCGAACGGGCCGAGGAGCTTGCCCTGGAAAAGATCGCACCCCTCCTCGGCCAGGATGCGCAACTGCCCCTCCCGCGCCACCCCGTCGGCGATGACGGCGACGCCGAGCCCGCGGGCGAGCGCCACCACCGCACGCACCAGGAGCCGTGCCGGCTTGCTCTGGTCCACCTCGGCGACGAAGGTGGGATCGATCTTGATGCGGTCGATCGGCAGACGGCGCAGGCGCGCGAAGGAAGAGAAGCCGGTGCCGAACCCGTCGAGGACGAAGCGGAGCCCGAGCCGCTTGAGCGCCCGCATCCGCGCCGCCACCGCGTCGGGGTCCTCGATGGTGACCTGCTCGGAAATCTCGAACAGCAGCCGCTCCGCCGGCGCCCCGGTCTCGGCGAGCAGGGCCTCGACCTCGCGCACGAGGTCGGGGGCATGGAAGCGGCGCGGCGACAGATCGAGCGCCAGATCGAGGCCGCGATGTTCGCCGGACCCGGAAAGCTCGCGGGCCAGCACGAAGAGCCTTCGCATCGCCCATTGCGACAGCGGCAGGCTCAACCCGGTCTCCTCGGCGAGGGGGAGGAAGATCTCGGGCCGTACCGGGCCGGTCTCCGCCCGCCGCCAGGCGAGTTTGGCTTCCGCTCCCGCGTGGCGGCCGGCGAGATTGCCTTGCGGTTCGAGATCGAGGGTGAATTCGTGGCGCTCGCAGGCGGCGCGCAGATCGCCGATCAGCGCGAGGCGGGCGCCGAGACGGGCCTGCATCGAGGGATCGAAGAAGCGCAACCCGTTCCGCCCCTCCGCCTTGGCCTGATACATGGCGATATCGGCGCGCTGCAGCAGGCTTTCGACGCCCCCGTCGCGCCCGTCGAACAGCACGATGCCGATGCTCGGCGTCGCCTGGAACATCCGCTCGCGCAGGAAGCAGGGCTGGGGCAGCACCGAGAGGATGCGCTCGCCCACGCTCTGCGCCTGGCGGGCGGCGCCGGCTGGATCGGCGCCGAGATGGCGGAGCAGAACGACGAACTCGTCCCCGCCGAGGCGGGCCACCGTGTCGTGCTCGCGCACGCAGGATTCGAGCCGGCGGGCGACCTGGATCAGCAGCAGATCGCCGACGTCATGCCCGCTGGTATCGTTCAGCAGCTTGAAATTGTCGAGATCGACGAACAGCAACGCGCCCAGCCCGGCGCCGTGCCGTGCCGCATCGAGCGCGGCGCGCAGCCGCTCGACCAGCAGCCGGCGGTTGGGCAGGCCGGTGAGCGGATCGAAGAAGGCGAGGTCCTGCAAGCGCTGCTCGGCGGCCTTGCGGCGGCTCACATCGATGAGGCAGCCATGCCAGAGGATCGCCCCTCCGACCTGGGCCTCCGGCGTCGCGTCGCCGCGGACCCAGAGCTCTCGCCCGCCCGGCCCTTCGAGGCGGAACTCGCGGCCCCAGTCGGCGCCGCGGCGAGCAGAGAGCAGGACGGAGCGGATCAGCCCGGCCCGGTCGGCGGGATGGACGCGCGCGAGCAGCGGCGCGGGATCCGCGGCGACCGCTTGGGGTGCCAGGCCGGTGAGCCGGGCGAGCCCGTCACTGGCGTAGGGGAAGGCGCCCCGCTCACCGGGCATCCAGCGGAACTGGAACAACCAGCCGGGGAAGCTCGCGGCCAGCTTGCGCAGCCGCTCCTCGATCTCGCGCCCGCGCATCGCCGCGGTGACGTCGCGGATGCTGCCTTCGTAGTAGAGCGGCGCGCCGGTGCCGGCGTCGCGCACCAGGCGAGCATTTTCGCTGATCCAGATGCGCTCGCGGGTCTTGTGGCGGTAGACCTCGGAGACGAAATCCTCCACCCGCCCGTGCGCCGCCATCGCCGCGGCGAATTGGGCGCGGCGCAGGGGATCGACGTACCACTCGCTGCCGATGTCGGCGACCGCGGCGAGCAGTTCCGCCTCGCTGGTATAGCCGTTGAGCCGCACCAGCGCGGGGTTGGCGCTGAGTTGCCGCCCATCGAGGCTGGAGCGGTAGATCCCCTCGGTCACGTTCTCGTAGATCTCGCGGTAGGCGCCGGCGGCGGCCGCGTCCGCCGGCAGCTCGATGATCAGCAGCAGCGCCCGCGGCGCGCCGCCACCGCCCGCAGACAGGCCGAGACGCACGAACCAGGCCGCCAGGAACCCGTCATCGGCGGTCTTGAGCCGCGTCATCCCCCCGGTCTCGACGTCGGCGCCCGCGCCGGCGGCTTCGGGATCGGGGCCGGCGAGCAAGGTGAGCTGGCGTGCCCGTTGGTCCTCGGGGCCATAGCCGAGGCGCTCTTGCAGCCTCGGGCTCATGCGCAGCACGCGCCCGGCCCTGAGATCGATCTCGGCGGCACCGACGGAAGGATGACCGAATAGAGAATTGAGCAGGGAGGGCGCGCCCGAATCGGGGTCTTCCGCTTGCTCAGGTTCCTGTTTCGTACCAGGCCGCTCCGTTCGCACCCTGTGCTCCACATCGCCGGACGGCGACCGGCAGACCGCATCATTGCATGTCCACTCTCCGCGCCAAGGGCAAATATTCTCTTAGCCCGAACCAGCCCGCGCACACTGCCGCGAGCCCCCGCGGGGCTTGCACGGGCGCCCGGTTCGGCCATGCTCGCCGAGACACGGAAGGGCGGGAGGCCGAAATGGAGGCGGATTGGCTGGCGGCGGTAGTGGCGGAGGCCGGGGAGCGGGCACTGCCGCTGCATGCGGTCGAGCCGGACGGGCGCGCGCGGCTGGCGGCTGCGCTCGACGCGCCCGCGGCGGGCTTCCTGCGGGCGAGCGGCTTCGCCGCCGAGCCCGGCGCGCTCCTGCTGCTGCCCGGCGCCGACGGCGCCAAGGAGCCCGTGCTGGGGGGTGCGGTCCTCGGACTAGGCGCCACCCCGTCGCCGCGCCTGTTTGGTGCGCTGCCCTACGCGCTGCCCGAGGGAAGCGTGTGGGAATTCGCCTCCGGCGCCGCCGATCCGGCAGCGGCGCTGCTCCATTTCTGTCTCGGCGCCCACCGCTTCCGCGCTTTCCGCGGCCCCGGCCGGGCTCCGGCGCGCATCCTGCCGCCCGCCGCCATCGGGCGGTCGGCGATCGCGCGGGCGCTGGCCACCGCCCGCGCCGTCGGCTTCGCGCGCGACCTCATCAACCAGCCCGCCAACCTCCTCGGCCCGGCCGAACTCGCCGACGCCGCGGAGGCGCTGGCCCGCGCCCACGGCGCCGGCTTCTCCCGCATCACGGGCAGCGCGCTGGAAGCGGGCTACCCGGCGCTCGCCGCGGTCGGGGCGGGCTCCGCGCGGGCCCCGGTGGTGGCCAAGCTCACCTGGAACGGCGGCGGCGCGGGGGCGCCCCACATCGCGCTCTGCGGCAAAGGCGTGTGTTTCGATTCCGGCGGGTACGATCTCAAGCCTTCCGCGGGAATGCTGCGCATGAAGAAGGACATGGGCGGCGCGGCGGTCGCGCTCGGCATCGCCCGCCTGGTGATGGAAACCTCGCTGCCGGTCCGGCTCTCGCTCGCCATCGGCTGCGTCGAGAACAGCGTCTCCGGCAGTGCCATGCGCCCGCTCGACGTGCTGCGCACCCGCCGCGGCCTGACTGTCGAGGTCGGCAATACCGACGCCGAGGGTCGCCTCCTGCTCGCCGACCTGCTCGCCGAAGCCTCCGACGCCGCCCCCGACCTGCTGCTCGACTTCGCCACCCTGACCGGGGCCGCGCGGGTCGCCCTCGGGCCCGAGCTTCCCGCGCTCTTCGCCAACGACGCGGCGGCCGGGGCCGGCTGGACGGAGCGGCTGCTGGCGGCGGGGAGGGAGACGGGCGACCCGCTCTGGTGCCTGCCGCTGTGGGACGGATACGATTGCTGGCTCGACTCGGCGGTCGCCGATCTCGGCAACGTCTCCTCCAGGCCGTTCGCCGGCGCCATCGTCGCGGCACTGTTCCTGCGCCGCTTCGTCCGGCCGGCGACGCCCTGGATGCATCTCGACCTTTACGCATGGAACGACCAGACCACGCCGGGGCGGCCCGAAGGCGGCGAGGCGCAGGGCTTGCACGCGGTCTTCGCCATGCTCGCCGGCCTCGCGGGGGAGCCGGAGGGCTCGGCGGCGGCACGATCGTTTCAGTAACGATTGCGAGATCAGGCTAAACTTTCCGCCACTTTTCGGCCAACGTTGCGCATCCGCGAGAGGAACGGCCTATCTAGAGTGCGATCGGACCGCACTCGGCTCGCCCGCCTACGTTGGCGGCGGGCGCCGTCAGGGGGCGTGCCAGGCCGGAAGCAAAGGACGGAACATGACCAACTCCAACGATCCCCTGTTGAAGGTGTTGCGGGAAACCACGGTGGCGATGGTGCGCCGCGACGGGCCGGATCTCTCGGCCCGCCAGCTTGCGGTCTTCCTCACCTGCTACCTCTCGGAGAACGCCCATACGGTGCGCGGCCTCGCCGCCGCGCTCAATGTCTCCAAGCCCGCGATCACCCGCGCGCTCGACCGGCTCGGCGATCTTGACCTCGCCCGCCGCAAGGTCGATCCCGCCGACCGCCGCAGCGTTCTCGTGCAGCGCACCCTGAAGGGTGCCGCGTTCCTGCGCGATCTGCGCGCGATCACCCAGGCCGCCGCGAAGGGAACCGAGGACGGCTTGGGCAAGACCGCCGGAACCGACACCGACTCGCCGCGCCGCGCCGCCTCCGCCTGAGCCGCGTCCGCCTGAGGCGCGTCCACCTGAGGCGCCGGCCGATCCAGCCGACAATGCCTGGATCGGCCGGCCTCGCGCTCCAGTCTCGCGGTGTTGCCAAGACGCGCCTGCTGTGGTGGGTTGCGGGGGCGTTTCGTGCGACCGGCCGCTGCGCGCACCATCGATGAGGACTCCGCACATCTTGCCCACCATCCTCGGCCGCCTTGCGGCCTGGAGCCGCCGAAGAGCGCTTCGCGTCCTGCTCGGGTCCCTGGTCATCGCCGCCCTTGCGGCGGGTCTGGCCGTGCGGGGCCTCGGCATCGACACCAATGTCGGACGCCTGTTTCCGCCGTCGCTCTCGTGGATGCGGCGCCAGGCCGCCTATGGGCGTGCCTTTCCCCAGTTCCGCGACCTTCTGGTGGCGGCGGTCTCCGCCCGCACCCCGGAAGCGGCCAATGCGACCGCCTCCGCGCTGGCGCGCGCGCTCGCCGCCGACCACCACGATTTCCGCACCGTTCTCCGCCCCGATTCGAGCCCGTATTTCGAATGCGCCGGCCTGCTGCTGCTTTCGAAACCGGAATTGTCGCGACTGCTCGGGCGTATCATCGCCGCCCAGCCCTTCCTCGGCCAACTGGTGGCCGATCCCTCCTCGCGCGGGCTCTTCTCCGCCCTCTCGCTGCTCGCCATGGGGGCGGCACGCGGGCAGCCGGTGCCGGCGAGCTTCCGCCCCGCGCTCGATCAATTCCACCGCACCCTGGCCGCCGCGGCGGCCGGGCACCCCGCGCCCCTCTCCTGGCAGCGGCTGCTCGGCGGCCGGATCGCGGATCTCGGCGGTCCCTTCCGTTTCGTCCTCGTTCGCCCCGTGCTGCAACCGGGCGCGCTCGCGCCCGGGGCGGCGGCGACCGCCGCGCTGATGCGGGCAGCGCATGCCCTGCCCTTCGTGAAGAGCGGGCAGGCGAGAGTGCGGGTGACCGGCGACATCGCGCTGAACGACCAGGAGTTCGCCACCGCGGCGCGCGGCGCGCTGTGGGGGCTCGCGGGCAGCCTCGCGCTCATTCTGCTCTGGCTCACGCTGGCGTTGCGCTCCTGGCGGCTGATCCTGCCGGTGGCCGCCTCGCTGCTGCTCGGCCTGGTGTTGACCACCGGCTTCGCCACCCTCGCGGTCGGACGGCTCAACGTCATCTCGGTCGCCTTCGCCATCCTTTTCGTCGGGCTCGCGGTCGATTTCGGCATCCAGATCGCGGTCCGCCTGCGCGGGCACCTCGCCAACGCGCCGGATCTGGATGCCGCACTCACCGCCACCTACGCCGAAGCGGGGCCGCAGGTGCTGCTGGCGGCGGTGACCATCGCCGCGGGCTTCCTCGCCTTCACCCCCACCTCCTTCCGCGGCGTGTCCGAACTCGGGCTCATCGCGGGCGGCGGCATGATCATCGCCTTTGCCTGCACCATGCTGTTCCTGCCCGCCTGCCTCGGCCTCTGCCGCCCGCGCGCGGCGGCTATGGAGGCAGGGTTCGCCGGAGCGGCGAGGCTCGACCGCGCGCTCGCCCGTGGACGGGGCGGCGTGATGGCGGGCGCGCTCGCGCTCGCGGTACTCGGGCTCGCGGTTCTTCCCCGCCTCGCCTTCGATTCCAACCCCCTGCACACGCGCGACCCCAACACCCCGGCGATGCGCGCGCTGACCGCGCTGATGCGCGCGCCCCAGACCAACCCCTTCACCATCGAGATTCTCGCGCCCTCGCTCGCCGCCGCGAAGACGCTTTCCGGCCGCCTCGCGGCGCTTCCCGAGGTTGCACAGGTCCGCAACCTGGCGAGCTTCCTGCCCACCCACCAGCGCGCCAAGCTCGCGATGATCGGGGACGCCTGGCAGATTCTCGCCCCGACGCTCACCGCGGACGCGGCGGATGCGCCGGTGCAGGCGGGCGACATCCGGCTCGCCATCGCCAACGTCCGCCGCCAGATCCTGGCGGCCCTGCCCCATCTCGCGCCGGGCGATCCGCTGCGCGCGATCGACGCCGATCTCGCCCGTCTCGCCCATGCCCCGGACGCGACGCTGCTCGCTGCCAACGCCGCACTGACCCGCTTCCTGCCCGGCGAACTCGCGCGCCTGCGCGCCGCGCTCTCGACCGGACCCGTGAGCGCCAAGGATCTGCCCGCGAGCCTCGCGCGCGACTGGCTGCTGCCCGCGGGGGCCGCACGGATCGAGGTGGTGCCGCGGGCGGCGATGGACCAGCCGGGTGAACTCGCCGCCTTCGTCACCGCGGTGCGGGCGATCGCCCCCGCGGCAACCGGCCCGGCCGTGACCACCTGGTTCTCGGCGCGCACCATCGTCGGCGCCTTCCGCGCCGCCGCGATCAACGCGCTTCTCGCCATCGCGATGATGCTGCTCCTGTTCCTGCGCCGCGCCCGCCACGCGGCCCTGGTGCTCGCCTGCCTCGTGCTGTCGAGCCTCGTCACCGTGCTCGGGCTGGTTGCCCTGGCGGTTCCGCTCAACTACGCCAATGTCATCGCGCTCCCCCTGCTGCTCGGGGTCGGGGTCTCGTTCAACGTCTATTTCGTCATGAACTGGCGGCTCGGCGCGCGGGCCTTCCTCGCCTCCCCCACCGCGCGGGCGATCCTCTATTCGGCCCTGACCACGGCGTCCGCCTTCGGCGCGCTCGCCTTCGCCGCCCAGCCGGGAATGGCGAGCCTCGGGCGGGTGCTGCTGCTCAGCCTCGGCGCTACCCTGCTGGTCACCTTCCTGGTCCTGCCGGCGGTGCTCGGCGGGCTGGCTCCGCCCGGGCGGGAGAATTGACCGGCGGGCGGCACGCTCATACCTATACCGGGCAATTTTCCGTCCGGCCGCACCGATGGACCCGACACCACCCCCGCCGCTCAACCTGCCCCCGGGACTCGACGCCCGTTCGGCGGCGATCCTGCGCGAGATCGCGGAGCAGTATGTGGAAACCGGCGAGCCGGTAGGCAGCCGCACCCTGGCGCGGCGCCTGCCGATCGCGCTTTCTCCCGCGACCATCCGCAACGTCATGGCCGATCTCACCGAGGCCGGCCTGCTCTTCGCGCCCCACACCTCGGCCGGACGGCTGCCAACCGAACGCGGCCTGCGCCTGTTCGTGGACGGGTTGCTGCAGTTCGGCGAGATCGCCGATGAGGAGCGCGAGGCGATCAACACCGCGCTCGCGGCCAAAGGCCAGAGCCTCGAGGAGACGCTCGCCCGCGCCTCCTCGATGCTCTCGGGCCTCTCCGCCGCCGCCGGCCTGGTGCTGGCGCCGAAGTCGGAAGGGGCGCTGCGCCATATCGAATTCGTTCCCCTCGGCACCGGCCGGGCGCTGCGCGTGCTGGTCGGCGCCGACGGGCATGTCGAGAACCGCATCCTCGAAACCCCGCCCGGCCTGCCGCCCTCGGCGCTCGAACAGGCCGGCAACTACCTCAACGCCCGCCTCGCCGGACGCACGCTCGGCGAATTGCGCCAGAGCGTGGGCGAGGAGATGAAGGCGAACCGGAGCGAACTCGACGACCTCGCCGCCCTCGTGGTCGAAGCCGGACTCGCCACCTGGGCCGGCGAAGGGCGCAGCGGCAACCTGATCCTGCGCGGCCAGGGGCGGCTGCTCTCCGATGTCACCCAGATCGAACGGCTTGCCGCCATCCAGGCGCTGTTCGAGCGGCTGGAACGGCAGGAGACCCTGCTCAAGCTGCTCGAACTCGCCGAGACCTCGGTCGGCGTGCGCATCTTCATCGGCGCCGAGAGCGGGCTGTTCGGCAACGCCGGCGTCTCGATGGTGGTTGCCCCCGCCCGCAACGCCGCCGACCGCATCGTCGGCGCGATCGGCGTCATCGGCCCGACGCGCATCAACTATGGCCGCATCATCCCGGTGGTGGACTACACCGCCCGCGTGATCGGGCGGCTGCTCGGCTGATCGGCGCGCCCGCTCCGGACCCGCCTGGCACGGCGGGCGTGGCTGGTTCCTTGGCGGGGAGACGGGTCCGAACCATGCGCTGCCCCGGAAGGACCGGTTCGACCGGTGCACCGACCGCGGGGCGATCGACGAGGCGCCCTCGCTTGAGGCGGAGGCGATGGCGGAGGGCCTCGATCCGGCGGCCGACGGGATCGCGGGGGAAGGCGGCGCGAGCGGCCGAGGGGATCGAGACCTGGCCGAGCGCGCCGCACGCCGTGGGGTCAGGCCATGCCGAACTGGCGGGCCTTCTGCACCAGATTGTCGGCCTGGCGGATGGAGGCGATGTCGATCATCCGCCCGTCCAGCGTCACCGCGCCGCGGCCCTCCTTGGCCGCCTGCGCCATCGCGGCGAGAATGC
>DAHWFB010000036.1 GCA_027326105.1 Acetobacteraceae bacterium | reverse complement strand
GGCGGATCTCGACATGCCGGCGACGCCGGAGAAGGTGTGGAAGGCGATCGCCGCGGCCGAGGCCACTTCCCTGTGAGCGCAGCCCTTCGCCAGACCCGCGCGGCGCGGCCGTAGCCGCCCGGGGGGCGGAGTGCACCCCCGACCCGCTCGCCTCCGGCCGACCCGGCGCGGCTCCGCCGCTGGTTCGCCCGATTCCCCCGGGCCCGCTACGATAGGCCAGCGCGACCCGGAAGACTGCCCTCCCATCGAGGCGGACGGAGCGGTTCGCAACCTCTGCCGGAGGACGCCCATGGACCTCAAGCAGCTGCGCTATTTCGTGGCCATCCTCCAGTGCGGCTCGATCACCCGCGCCGCGCTGCGGCTCAACGTCGCCCAGCCGGCGTTGAGCCTGCACATCCGCAACATGGAGGCCGATCTCGGCGTGCCGTTGCTGTTCCGCACCCCGCAGGGCGTGCGCCCGACCGAGGCCGGCGCCATCCTGATGCGCCACGCGCAGCAGATCCTCGCCCAGTTCGAGCAGACCGAGGCCGAGATCCGGGGCAGCATGGCCGAACCCGCCGGCGAGGTCCGGCTCGGCCTGCCCAGCAGCATCAGCCAGGTCCTGGGGGCTCCGCTCATCCTCGCCGCGCGCGCCCGCCTGCCCCGGGTCTCCCTGCGGATCGCGGACGCGATGAGCGGCTACGTGCTCGAATGGCTCCGCCTCGGCCGCATGGATCTGGGGCTGCTCTACGGCCTGGTCGAGGATCGCGGCCTGCGCTCGATCAGCCTCCTGTCGGAAGCGCTGGAGCTGTTCGGCCCGGCGGCGGGCGGCGGCGCCGACCCGCCGGAGGGCGGCTGCGTGTCGCTCGCGGCACTCGCCGACCGGCCGCTGATCCTGCCCGGCCCCGGTCACGGGCTGCGCGACTTTCTCGACGAAAAGGCGGCCGGGCAAGGGCTGCGCCTCGCCCCCGGCATCGAGATCGACGCCTTCGGCCCGATCAAGACGCTGGTCGAGCAAGGCCTCGGCTACGCGGTCCTGCCCGCCCACGCGGCGCGGCGAGAGGTCGGCGAGGGGCGGCTGCGGGCCTGGGCTTTCGACCCGCCGCTGGTCCGCACCGTCCATCTCGTGCTGCCGACCGACCGCCCCCTCTCCCACGCCGTCCGTGCCATCGACAAGCTCTGCCGGGCGACGCTCGCCGATCTCGTGCGCTCGGGCGTGTGGCGCTCGGCGCAGATGCGGGTGAGCGGCTGACCATACCGGCGCCCTATGCGGGGCAGCACAAATCGGTCTTTGCCGCCCCCGCCCGCGTTCCCGATACTGGCCGCGAACCGCCGGCCGGGCCGCGGAACGGGGGCTCCCGCGCAGCGTGCTGCGCCCGCCGTCCGCCGCCCGGTGCCGGCCAGCCGCGAGGGACGCCATGAGCCTGCCCATCTCCGCCCCGAACGCCACCGTGTCCGCCAAGGGCGTCTTCATCGACAACCGCTGGCGGCCCGGCGCTTCCGGCCGGACCGTTCCCGTCGTCGCTCCGGCCGAGGGCACGGTGTTCGCCGCGATCGCCGCCGGCGACGCCGCGGACGTGGATGCCGCCGTCCGCGCCGCCCGGGCCGCTGCCGAAGGCGGCGCCTGGAGCCGGCTCGGCGCGGCCGAGCGCGGCCGCCTCCTCGGCCGGCTGGCCCTGGCCATCGCCGACCACGCCGAGGAGCTCGCGCTGCTCGAAGCGCGCGACACCGGCAAGCCGATGCAGCAGGCGCGCAACGACATCGTCGCCGCCGCGCACTACTTCGAATATTACGGCGGCGCGGCGGACAAGGTGCACGGCGACACGATCCCCTTCCTGCCCGGCTATTTCGTCACCACCGAGCACGTTCCCTACGGCGTCACCGCCCACGTCATCCCCTGGAACTACCCCGCCCAGATGTTCGGCCGCACCGTCGCCCCCGCGCTCGCCATGGGCAACGCCTGCGTCCTCAAGCCGGCGGAGGACGCCTGTCTCACGCCGCTGCGCCTCGCCGAACTCGCCGCCGGGATCGGCCTGCCGGAAGGGGCGCTCAACGTCGTCCCCGGCCTCGGCGAGGAAGCCGGCGCGGCGCTGTCCGCCCACCCCGACATCGACTTCCTCTCGTTCACCGGCAGCCCCGAGGTGGGCACGCTGATCCAGACGGCGGCGGCGAAGAACCACATCGGCTGCACGCTCGAACTCGGCGGCAAGTCGCCCCATGTCGTGTTCGGCGACGCCGACGTCGCGCTCGCCGCCACCACCATCGCGCGCACCATGGTGCAGAACGCCGGCCAGACCTGCTCGGCGGGCTCGCGCGTGCTGGTCGAGAGGGCGGCCTACGACCAGGTGGTGACCGCGCTCGCCGACCGCTTCGCGAAGCTCGTCGCCGGCACGCCGGAGATGGATCGCGACCTCGGCCCGGTCATCAACGCCACCCAGAAGCGGCGCATCGAAGGGTTCTTCGCCCGCGCCGAGGAGGCGGGGGTACCCGTCCTCGCCCGCGGCGCGGTCGCCGCCGGCGTGCCGGAGGGCGGCTTCTTCATCGCCCCGCGCCTCTACGGGCCGGTGCCGCGCGGCAACGAGCTGGCGCAGAAGGAGGTGTTCGGTCCGGTCCTCTCGGTGCTGCCCTTCGACGACGAGGCGGACGCGGTGCGGCTCGCCAACGGCACCGACTACGGGCTGATGGCCGCGGTCTGGTCGCTCGACGGCAATCGTGCCCTGCGGGTGTCGCGCGCCATCAAGGCGGGCCAGGTCTACATCAACAGCTTCGGCGCCGGCGGCGGCATCGAGCTGCCCTTCGGCGGCATGAAGAAGTCGGGCCACGGCCGCGAAAAGGGCTTCGCCGCGCTGCATGACGTCTCGCAGCTGCGCACCACCATCTTCAAGCACGGCTGAGCGCCGGATCGAGCCGCGCCGGCCGAGCAGCACCCCAGCCGCCAGGGAAAGCTTCCATGATCACCAGCTTCTACATGCCGACCCGCGTCATCGCCGGCCACGGCGCGCTCCGCCGCATCGGGGCGCTGGCCCGCGAGCTCGGGATGACGCGGGCGCTCGTGGTGTCCGATCCGGTCATCTCCGCCCAGCCCTTCCACGCCGAGGCGCTGGCCTCCCTGGCCGAGGCGGGGCTGCACGTGGGGCGCTTCGATGAATGCGGCATCGATGCGCGCTGCGCCCATATCGATGCGCAGGGCGGGCGGGTGCGGCGCGAGGGGTTCGACGGCGTGGTGTGCATCGGCGGCGGCTCGGTGATGTGCACCGGCAAGGGCATCGCCATCGTCGCCACCAACGACAAGCCGATGGCCGCATGCACCGGCGTCGGCGGGTTCGACCGCAGGGCGCTCCCGATGATCATGGTCCCGACCACCGCGGGGTCGGGCTCGGAGGTCTCGCAGTGGACCATCGTCAAGGACGAGGAGCGCCATCTCAAGCTGCTCGGCGGCGGGCCCCTGAGCTTCCCCGACGCGGCGATCCTCGATCCGGTCACCCTGCGCTCGCTGCCGATGCACGTCGCCGCACTGCCCGCGGTCGATGCGCTGACCCACGGGGTGGAGGCCTATCTCAGCGCCATCGCCTCGCCGATCACCGATGCGCTCGCGCTCGGCGCCGTGCGCCTGCAATACGCCGCGCTGCGCGCCTCGATCCATTCCGATGACGAGGAGGCCCGCGCCAACAATCTCGTCGCTTCCTGCATGGCCAACATCGCCTGCGGCAACGCGCGCCTCGGCCACGGCCACGCGCTCTCGCTGCCCCTCGAAGGCGAGCTCGACCTGCCCCATCCCTACGGCGTGGGCGTGCTCCTGCCCCACGTCATCGCATTCAACCTCGCGGTGCTGCCCGCGAAGGTGAAGCCGCTCGCCGAGGCGCTCGAGGTCGACACGACCGGCCTCTCCCGCGCCGCGTGCATCGCCGCCGCGGCGGATGCGGTCCGCGCGCTCTACGCCGACATCGACTTTCCGACCCGCTTCACCGAAGCACAGCTTCCCGCCGAGCGGGTGCGCGAAATGGCGCAGCGCGCCGTGCCCGGCCTCTACGCCGGCATCGCCGCGCACGGTTTCGACCATACGGCCGCGACCGACCGCACGATCATCGCCTGTCCCTCGGCGCGGAAGATGACGGTGGCCCAGGCGGAGGCCATCTTCGCCCGCTGCCTCGCCTGACCCCCGCGCGGGCCCGCCGCACGCCAGGAACCACCGGAGGAAACCTCGTGGCCGATCTGATCCTGCACCACTACGATCTCTCGCCCTTCAGCGAGAAGGTTCGCCTCGCGCTGGGCTACAAGGCTCTCGCCTGGCGCTCGGTCGAAATCCCGATCTGGCCGCCGAAGCCCGATCTCCTGCCGCTGACCGCGGGCTACCGGCGCGCACCGGTCCTGCAGGTCGGCGCCGACGTCTATTGCGATACGCTGTGCATCCTGCGCGAGCTCGACCGCCGCCATCCCGAGCCTTCCCTCTATCCGGACGGCCAGCGCGGCCTCGCCGCGGCGCTGGGCGGGTGGGTCGATCAGGCGACGTTCCTGCCCGCCGCGACGCTGACCACCAGCATCATCGGAGACGACATCCCGCAGGAGTTCATCGCCGACCGCATCGCCTTCATGAAGCACGATTTCAGCAAGGCGGCCTCGCTGCGCGAGCGGCCGGTCAACCGCCAGCGGGTGCGGGCGGTGATGGACCTGCTCGTCGACATGCTGAAGGACGGCCGCCCGTTCCTGCTCGGGCGCAGCCTCTGCGCGGCCGACCTCTGCGCCTATCACACCCTCTGGTTCACCCGGAGGAACGGCGGCGCGGAAGCCGGGCGCCTGCTGCCCTTCGCGCCGCTCGAGGGCTGGATGGGGCGGGTCGCCGCCGTGGGGCACGGCGCGCGCACGGCCATGGGCGCGGACGAAGCCCTCGCCCTCGCCCGCGGCTCCGAGCCCGCGCCGACGCGCGGCGTCGCGCCCGATGATCCGTCGGGGCTTGCGGCCGGTGCCGCGGTGATGGTGCGCACCGAGGAGGCGGGCGATCCGATCCGCGGCACCCTGGTCGGCGCCGACGCGGAGGAGATCGTGCTGCGCAGCGAGAACGAGCGCGTCGGCGCGGTGCACGTCCACTTCCCCCGCCTGGGCTACAGCGTCGTCGCGGCCTGAAGGAGCTTCCCATGCGCATCCTCACCAACACCACCTCCCCCTATGCCCGCATCGCCCGCATCGCGCTAGCCGAGAAGGGCTTCGACCTGGCGCAGACGGAGATCGTCAACCCCTGGGCGGACGATCCCGCGCTGCTCGAGCTCAACCCCGCCGCGCGGGTGCCGACGATCGAGACCGACGAGGG
>DAHWFB010000033.1 GCA_027326105.1 Acetobacteraceae bacterium | reverse complement strand
ACGCTCATCCCGATCCGGGCGGCGATCAGGCGCAGGATCACATGCCGCGCCGCCCGGCCACGGGAGGGAGCAGGATCAGCCATCCAGCCATACGTACTGGGCGAAATTGAACCCCATCAGCCCGCCCACGGGAATCGGGCCGATCCCCTTCACCCGCGTGGAATAGGCGTCGAGATCGCTGATGAACACCGGAATCCCGATGCCGGCCTGGTCGTGGATCATGCGCTGCATCTCCCCATACATCGCCTTCCGCTTCGCGAAATCCGTCTCGGCACGCGATTGCACCAGCAGCTTGTCGAACGCCGGGTTCTTCCAGTGGCTCTCGTTCCAGGGCGCGGTCGACTTGAAGAACAGGGTGAGCAGGATGTTCGCGGTCGGTCGCGGGTTGATGTTGCCGTAGACGAACGGCGCCTTCAACCAGTAATTGGACCAGTACCCGTCCGCCGGCACCCGATGGATGTCGATGCTGAGCCCGGCACTGCGGGCGGAATTCTGCAGGATCACCGCCATGTCCACCGAGCCGGAGGCCGCCGGCGCGCAGACCAGCGGCACCCGGGTCCCCAGCATGCCCGCCTTCTTGAGATGGAACTTCGCCCGCTCGGGGTCGTAGGGCGTCTGTTTCAGGCTGGCGTCGTAGTAGGGGTTGGCCGGCGGCACCGGCTGGTCGTTGGCGATCTCTCCGTAGCCGAGCAGCACGCTGTCGAGAATCCGCTTGCGGTCCTGCAGATATTTGACCGCCTTCACGAAATCGGGGTTGCCGATGCGCGGCGCGTCGAGATGCATGATCAGGTCGGTGTAGTTGCCGGCGCGGGTGTCGAGCACCGCGAAGCCCGGGCTCGCCTTGATCTGCCGCGTCGACAGCGAATCGATCCCGGCGGCGATCTCGATGTCGCCGGAGAGCAGGGCGTTGACCCGCGCCGCATTGTCGGTGATCCCGAAGAAGACCACCTTGTCGACATGGGGCAGACCGGGGTGGAAATAGTGCGGGTTGCGCACCCCGATCGAACGGACGCCGGGCAGGAACGTCTGGCAGAGGAACGGGCCGGTGCCGTTGCCCTTGCTGAAATCGCTCGTGCCGTTCTTGACGATGACGAACTGGCTGATCGCGAGGATGGTCGGCAGCTCCGCGTTCGGCGCGGTGAGCGTGAGCTCGACCTGGTGCGGCCCCTTGGCTACCGCGCCCTTGAACTGCTCGGCGATCGGGCGAACCACGGAGCTCGCCTTCGGGTCCCTATGGCGCATCAGCGAGAAGACGACATCCTCCGCGCCGAACGGCGAGCCGTCGTGAAACGTCACCCCCTTGCGCAGCGTGATGGTCCACACCGTCGCGTCCTTGCTCTCGACGGAGAGGGCGAGATCGGGCTGCGGCGTCAGATGCTCGTCGAACACCGTGAGCCCGTTGTAGAACATGAACAGGCGGGAATAGTCGGTGGAGTTGCTCGCGTGGGCGGGATCGAGCGTGTCCTTGGTCGAGGAATCATAGCCCGCCACGCGCAGCGTGCCGCCGCGCTTCGGTGCCGCCGCCTGCCCGACCGCGGGGGCGAGGCCCGCCGCACCCAGCCCCGCCACCGCGGCGGCAACCCGAAGCGCCTCGCGCCGGGTCGCGTGCGGCCCCTGCCAGCGCGCCTCGACAACCGATCTTCCAGCCGGCTCGACCGTCCCGGGTTCCGTCATCTCGCCTGTCCTTTCCTTGAGAGTTTCCACACGCTCCGGCGCCCGCCATCATCGCGGGCCGTCGGCTCGTTCTTCCCCGCCCGCGCCCGCTTCTCCCGCTCCCGTCCCGTCCCGCATCCGGAGCGCGCCGGCGTCCGCCGCGTCGGCCAGTTCGGCGAGCGAGCGGAAATGATAGTCCGGCGCGGTCATCTCGGCGACCGCGACGGTGCCGCCGAACCCTTTCTGGGCATGGCGCCGCTCGATCCAGCACACCGTGTAGCCCAGGCGCCGCGCGATCCCGATATCGTGATACTGGCTCTGCGCGACATGGAGGATGTCGTGCATCCCATGTCCGTCGCGGCTGAGCCGGCCGCGCGCAAAGGCGAAGAACCGCGCATCCGGTTTCTCGCACAGCGCCTCGTCGACGGTGACCGAATCCTCGAACGGCATTTCGAGCGCGCGCTCGAAATGCCCGAACGCCCAGCGCTGCGCGTTGGTCATCGCGACCAGCCGGAAATGCCGGCGCAGCCGGGCGAGCGCCGCCGCCGAATCGGCAAACCCCTTCCATCGCGCGATGGAATCCCGAAAGCCCCGCGCGTACCCAGCGCCTTCGGGCAGGCCGAAGCGGGGCGCGATCTCGGCGTAGACGCGCTCCAGATCATCGGGATAGCGCAGCGGTGCCCCCCGGTCCCCGGCCGCCCGGATCTCCGGCCGGTTGGCCCGCGCGCCCCGATAGGCCTCGAGCAGCGCATCATCGTCCACCGCAGCGAGCGCCGCCCGCCCGACCTCGCGCAGATAGTCGATCATGCCGCCCTCGAAATCGATCAGCGTGCCGACCACATCGAAGGTGAGAACGTTCGGCTTGCCACCCGCCACCGCGACCCCCGCTTGCCTGCGCGGTCGATGATAGGCGCCGCCGCGGCAGCGAACCACCGATTTGCTCCCCGGGGCAGCGCCGGCGTGCGCATTCGCGAACCACCCACGGCAGATCATGCTGCGCCCGCCGCACCCTGTGCCGTGCCGGGCCCCCGGTTCGGCAGGATCTGCGCGGCGGGGCCGCGGTTCGGCGCGCCGGGCGCCGGCGCCGCATCTAGGATCGGGGCAGCGCAAACCAGGGGCCACCCATGATGTCGAACCTCCGGCCGAAATTCATCACCTTCGACTGCTACGGCACGCTCATCCGCTTCCGCATGGGCGAGATGGCGCGCGAGCGCTTCGCCGGCCGCATCCCCCCCGCGCGGATGGAAGGCTTCGTCCGCGACTTCGCCTCCTACCGGCTCGACGAGGTGCTCGGCGCCTGGAAACCCTACGACGAGGTGATCCGCAACGCGGTCGAACGCACCTGCCGCAAGCACGCAATCGCCTTCGACGCCGCCGAGGCCCAGCTGTTCTACGACGCCGTGCCGTCCTGGGGGCCGCATCCGGACGTCGCCGAACCGCTCGCGCGGATCGCCGGGCACTACAGGCTGGTGATCCTCTCGAACGCGTCCGACCGCCAGATCGACCACAACGTCGCGAGACTCGGCGCTCCCTTCCACGCCGTCTTCACCGCCGAACAGGTGAAATCCTACAAGCCGCGCATGCGCGGGTTCGAATACATGATGGACCGGCTCGGCGCCCGGCCGGAAGACCTGCTGCACGTCTCCAGCAGCCTGCGCTACGACCTGATGACCGCCCACGACCTCGGCATCCGCGACAAGGTCTTCGTCAATCGCGGGCACGAGCCTTCCACGCCCTACTACGGCTATCACGAGGTCGCCGATATCGGCGGACTAGCCACCCTCCTCGGCGTCTGAGCGGAGGCCACCGATGAAGCTGTTCCCCTATTGGCTCGACGGCATCGAGAGTTTTGCCGCCGCCGACCCCGGTCCGGTGGCGGGGGAAGCGGATGTCGCGGTGATCGGCGGCGGCTTCACCGGCCTCTCGGCCGCGCTCGCGCTCGCCCGCGCCGGCGCGCGGGTGGTCGTGCTCGAGGCCGGGCGGGTCGCGCAGCAGGCCTCCGGCCGCAACGGCGGCCACGTCAACAACGGCACCGCCATCGACATCGGCGCGTTCGCCGCGAAATACGGCACCGCGCGCGCCCGCGCCCTCTACCGCGCCTATGATGATGCGGTCGACACCGTGGAGCGCATCGTCCGCGATCACCAGATCGCCTGCGACTTCCGCCGCGGCGGCAAGATCAAGCTCGCCGCGAAGCCCGCGCACTACGAGGCGATGGCGCGCGGGTTCGCATTCCTCAACCGCGAGATCGATCCCGAAACCGACCTCATCGCCCGCGGCGACGTGGCCGATCATGTCGGTTCGGACGCGTTCTTCGGCGGCCTGCTCTACCGCAAGAGCGCGCAGATGCACGTGGGAAGGTTCGGGCGCGGTCTCGCCGAGGCGGCGCATCGCGCGGGCGCGCGGATCTTCGAGCACGCGCCGGTCACCGCGCTGCATCGGCTGCACCACCATGCCCATCGGGTAACGACGGCGCGCGGCAGCGTGGTCGCGAAGCAGGTGCTGCTCGCGACCGGGCCGAGCCGCCACGGTCCCTTCGCGCGCTTCCGCCGGCGCATCGTGCCCATCGGCAGCTTCATCGTGGCCACCGCGCCGCTCGCCGCCGCAACCGCCGCCGCCGTCATGCCGGGCGGCCATACCGCGACCACCTCGCTGAACGTCGGCAATTATTTCCGCCTCACCCCCGACCACCGCCTGGTCTTCGGCGGCCGCGCGCGCTTCGCCCTCTCGAGCCCGGTATCGGACCGCAAGAGCGGGCGCATTCTCGAGGCCGCGCTGCGCCGGATCTTCCCCCAGCTCGCGCCGGTGCCGATCGAGTATTGCTGGGGCGGCATCATCGATCTCACCGCCGACCGCCTGCCGCGCGCGGGCGAACACGCGGGCCTCTTCTACGCCATGGGCTACAGCGGCCACGGCGTGCAGATGTCGGTCCACATGGGCGAACGCATGGCCGCGGTGATGGGCGGCGACGCGGGCGCCAATCCCCTGCGCGATCTGCCCTGGCCGCCGATCCCGGGTCACTTCGGGCCGCCCTGGTTCCTGCCGCTGGTCGGCGCCTACTACCGCGCGAAGGACCGGTTCGGCTGATCCCGCCCCGCGCGGCACGCGGCCGATGCTCCCCGCCGCCGCACAGGCTTCCGCGTCAGCGCGAATCGCCGCGGCCGGCGAAGAACTTTTCGAGCGGATAGTGCTGCTTCGCGAAGATCGTCTTGATCACGACATAGCTGAAATATTTCTCGATGCCGATGTCGAGCTCCAGCATGCGCTCGATGATCTCCTGGTACTGCGCGACGTTGCCGGTCATGAATTTCAGCAGATAGTCGTAGCCGCCGCTGACCAGGTGGCATTCGATGATCTCGTCCACCTTGCGGATCGCGCCTTCGAAGCGGGCGAAGTCGCTGGCGCGATGGTCCGAAAGCGTCACCTCGGTGAAGATCAGCTGCACGTCGCCGAGCTTCTGCATCTGGATGACCGCGCCATAGCCCAGGATGTAGCCCGCCTTCTCCAGCCGCCGCACCCGCACGAGGCAGGGGCTCGCGGAAAGCCCCACCGCCTCGGCCAGCTCGACGTTGGTCAGCCGGCCGGTCTTCTGCAGTTGCGACAGAATGCGGAGATCGATGCGGTCGAGCTTGGGAGCGCCGGCGATCATCCGGAAAAAGCACCAGGCGTGGTCATCGACGACACCCCTCCCTTTCCTGGTCCCTTTCCTGGCGCCCTGCTCTATAGCCCGATCCCGCCCCCCGCCTCAATATTGCCGCGCCCGGTCGATCTCCCCCACCAGCGCCTCGCCCGCCAGATACCGCCGCAGATTGCCGATCACCGCGTCCGCCCCGCCTTCCGCCTCGGTCGAACTCGCGACATGCGGGGTCAGCCACACCAGCGGGTGCGACCAGAACGGGTGCTCCGCCGGCGGCGGCTCGGCCGCGGTCACGTCGAGCACCGCGGCACCCACCTGCCCCGAATCGAGCGCGCCCAGCAGGTCGGCCTCGACCAGGTGCCCGCCCCGCCCGGCGTTGACCAGCCCGGCGCCGCGCGGCAGGGCGGCGAAGGCGGCGGCGTCCAGGATGCCCCGGGTCTCCCCGGTCAGCGGCAGCAGGCAGACCAGTATGTCGCTCACCGCCAGGAACGCGCGCAACCCCTCCCGCCCGGCGAAGCAGGACACCCCGGGGATCGCGCGCGGCGTGCGGGTCCAGGCGGCGCGCGGAAAGCCGAACGGCGCCAGCGCATCGAGCGCGGCGCGGCCGAGCACGCCCGCCCCCATCACCCCGACCCGCCGCGACGCCGCCAGCGGCGCCGGATCGGCGCGCCACTCCCGCGCGCGCTGGCGGGCGAGATAGGCGGGCAGGCCGCGGTGCAGCGCCAGCACCGCGAGCGTGGTGTATTCCACCATGCCGCCGACCAGTCCGGGCTCGATCATGCGCACGATCCTGAGCCCCCCCGGCAGGCCGGCGAGATCGAACTGGTCGATCCCGGCGCCGAGCGAAAACAGGATCTCGAGGTTGCGGTAGCCGGCGAGATCGGCCGGCGGCTCCCACGCCGCCAGGAACCGCACCGCCTCGAGCGGGCCGGTATCCGGCCACGAGCGGAACGGTATCGCTGCCATCTCGGCCGCGAACCGGCGCGCCCACACCGCCCCGCGCGCCGGGTCGGACTTGTAGACCAACACCATCAGCCGAACGCCTGGCTGATCAGCGCGAAGCCGCGGTCCGGCCCGGAGGGCCGGGCTGGCGCGCCGCGCAGCATCCGCAGCGCGGTGCCCGCTTCGGCGAGGCCCAGCGCCTCCAGCCAGGGCGAAAGCCCGCTCTCCTCGGGCACGTCGATGCGCATGAGCTGCCCCGGGTTGGCGGCCAGGAAATGGCCGATCAGCGCCCGCCCGGCCGGCGCATCGGCGGCCACCACCGGCCCGATCACGTGGCCGCGGCCGAACCGGCGCATCAGCGCGAAGCCGGCCGCCACACCGCCCTGGTCGAGCACCATGCCGAAGGCGCCGGGCAGCATCGCGCGCAGCACCCTGCCGCGGTCCATCCCGCTCGCCGCCCGGTCGCGGGCGAGCAGCACCGCCGGGTCGCTCCGCCCGATCGGGCGCAGCCGCGCTCCCGCCGGCAGGGCGAGCAGCCCGGCCGCGAACGCCGCCCCCTGGTGCTGGCGGATCCGCCCCGCCGGCGCGAAGCCGAGGCTCCGGTAGAGCGGCGCGCCCGCCTCGGTCGCGTGCAGTTCCAGCCGGCGCGTCCCCAGCCGGCCGATCAGCGCCCCGACCATCCGCCGGCCGATCCCCCGCCCCTGGTGCGCCGCCGCCACCGCGATCATCCCGATCGCCCCGCCCTCGCGGCCATAGCGCCAGCCCATCGCGGTGCCGATCAGCGCGCCGTCGGCCTCGGCGGCGATCCCCTCGCCGAGCCCGCGCATGAACGCCCAGTCCTCCAGCCGGTGCGGCCAGCCGAAACTCGCCGAGAGCGCCTGCGCCGCCGGCAGGTCGGCGGCCCGCAGCCGGCGCAGCGCCACCCCCTCCTGCGCGCTCCCCTCCTGCCCGCCCAGAGCAGGCCCGCTCCCGTCCGGCCCCCTCCCATCATGCCCCATCACATCATGCCGGGTCGGCCGAGATCGCTGCCATCGACCAGCCGCCCATAGCGGAACGGCGCCGGATCCACGGCCGGCGTCCGGCCCAGGATCATCGCGGCGGCCAAATCGCCCGCGCCGGGCCCGATCCCGAACCCGTGGCCGCTGAAGCCGGTGGCGAGAAACAGCCCGGGCAGCCGCTCGACCGTCGAGATCACCGGAATCCCGTCGGGCATCGAATCGATCCAGCCGCCCCAGGCCCGCGCCACCACCGCCCCCCGCAGCGCCGGAAACGCGCCGCCCAGCCGCGCCATGGCGGGCGCGACGATGGCCATGTCCGGCGGCGGCGCGAACACCCGGTGGCGCTCGAACGGGGAGGGGGACGAGAAGGACCAGCGGCCATGGATCGCCTCCGGCCCGGCGATCGCGCTGCGCCCGATGCCGACCGTCAGGCTCGCCCGGCGCGCCCGGAAGGTGGGCAGGAAGGCGCGCGCATAGCGCAGCCCCTGCGGGGTGATTTCGAGCCGCGCGCGGTTCAGCGCCGCCACCGTATAGCCGCCGTCGAGCCGCCGGCCGATGATGAGATCCGGCGTCACCAGCCCGCCCGGCGTCACCTCCGGCGCCGGCGCGGTGATGAAGATGGTCGAACGCACCCCCGCCTGCGGCAGCGCGATACCGTGGCGGCGGCAGAACATCGAGGCCCAGGCCCCGCCGGCGCACAGCACCGTCCCCGCCGCGATCCGCCCCCGCTCGGTGATCACGCCGCCGACCCTGCCGCCGATGAGATCGAGGCCGCGGACCGCGCAATCCTGGTGCACGCTGGCCCCCGCGCGCCGCGCCGCCTCCGCCAGCACGGGCGCGGCGAAGGCGGGCTCGGCCCGGCCGTCGCGGGGCGAATGCACGCCCCCGATCCAGTCGCCCCCGCTGGCCGGCGCCATCGCCCGCGCCTCGGCCGCCGACAGCATCCGGCTGCCGGTCTGGAACGTCGCCGCCATCGCGACCCAGGCCTCCCAGGTCGCGAGTTCCTCCGCGCTGCGGGTGACGTAGAGCAGCCCGGTGCGCCGGAACCCCAGATCGGCCCCGGTCTCGGCCGCGAGTCCCTCCCACAGCCGCATGCTGTGCCCGATCAGCGGCAGCTCCCGCCGATCGCGATTCTGCTGGCGGCACCAGCCCCAGTTGCGGCTCGACTGTTCGGCGCCGATGCGGCCCTTTTCCAGGAGCGCGACGGCGGCTCCCCGCCTGGCCAGCGAATAGGCGGCGGCCGCGCCGATGATGCCGCCGCCGATCACGGCGACATCGACGCGCGCCGGCAACGCGGCATCACTGGCGACTTCCTGCAACGGCGGATCCATCGGCCCTTCCCGGACGCGCGATCGCTCGACGCAGCGCGCCACCAGGGGGAGGGTAGAGGGCATGGTGCAGCCAAGGCTGCTTAAATCCCCGCGCCGCGAAGCAGCATCTGCTTTCCTCTCCGCCGATCCGGCCGCCCCGATCCGCCCGCGCCTCGGCGCGCGGCCCGGCTAGCCGCCCGCGGGGCCTTTGCCCGCGCCGCGCCGCGGCCGGCGGACGAGCCTCACCGTCCCGCTGTCGCCGCCGCCGCAGAAGAACCGCTCGCCGCCGTCGGCCTCCAGCCCCGAAACGCCGACCCCCGGCGGCATCACGAGGCTCTCCAGCACCTCCCCGGTCCCGGCATCGACGCGCCGCAGCTCGCTCTCCTCGCCTTCCCAGGTGCCGTGCCAAAGCTCGCCCTCGACCCAGCACACCCCGGTGACGAAGCGGTCGGATGCGATGGTGCGCAGAACCGTCCCCGTCCGCGGATCGATCTGGTGGATCTGCCGCGCCCGGTACCGCCCCACCCAGAGCGTCCCTTCCGCCCAGGCGAGGCCCGAGCAGCCCTCGCCGCCGGGCGCCGGAATGGTCGCCAGCACGCCCCCGCTCTCGGGGTCGATCTCGAGGATGCGGTCGCGGGCGATCTGGAACAGGTGCCGCCCGTCGAACGCGGTTCCCGCCTGCCCGGCCACCGCGAGCGAGCGCACCATCTCCCCGCTCCGGGGATCGAAGGCGTGCAGCCGGTCGCCGGCGGCAAACCAGACCCGCCGGCCGTCATAGCTCACCCCGCCCACCTGCGCGGCGCCCGGGAAGGGTCCATAGGTGCGCAGGATCTCGGCGGCCGCTCGCTTCATGGCGCCATCCTATCCGCCCGGCAGCGCTCCGGGGAGCAACAAAACGGTCGGGAATCCCGGCGCCTGCGGGCTGGTCCAGCGCCGCGCCCGCCCGCGGCCGAGCGGGGCCACCTTGCCCGCCGCCGCCAGCGCCGCGAGCGCCCGCTGCACGGTGCGCCCGCTCGCGCCCAGCGCCAGCGCCAGCGCCGCGCTCGACCAGGCTTCCCCGTCGCCGAGCAGGGCGAGCACCGCGCCATGCCCGTCCTCCACCGGCGGGGCGAGCACGAGGACCTCGCCGGCCTCGCCCGGGCGCAGGGCGAAGCCGCGCTTCGTCGCGCGCACCCCGGCCAGCGTCCGCAGCGCCGCCCGCAACCGGCCGATCTCCACCCGCAGCCGCGCGCGCTGGGAGAAATCGGTGAAGTTCGCGCCGAACGCGCGGGCGAGCAGCGTGCCCCGCGCCACGTCGGAGGGCCAGGCCTCGCCCAGCGCGCGGGCGAGCGCGAACAGCACCGGCCGCGTCGCCAGCGCCGCCACCGTGCCGCGGCGGCGCACCCCATGGCGGCAGGCATCCACCACCAGCGCGCCCGACGCCAGCACCGCCTCGACCTCCTCGAGCCGGAGCAGCCGCTCCCCGCCGCGCCCGACCAGGCGCGCGGCCGGCCGCTCCAGCGCCATCGCCGCGCCCTCGGTCTCCGCGATCAGCGCGGGAATGCCCGCCGCCCGCGCCGCCTGCCCGGCCCGGCCGAACGCCGCCCGCGCCGCCGCCGTCCGCAGCCGGCGCAGGGCCACCCCCGCGACCGACAATTCGTGCACGGCGCGCGCCGCGGGGCTGAGCCGCGCGGGGTCGATCGCGCCCAGCGCGCGCTCGGCCTCGTCGAGGCGGCCGAGCAGCAGCAGCCGGCGGATGGCGAGATTGCCCGCGTGCGCGGCGTTCGCCCGGTCGCCGTGCGCCTCCAGCACCGCCCGCGCCGCCTCCAGCGCCGCCGCCGGCCAGCCGAGATCGCGCGAGACCAGCGCGATCTCCGCCTCGGCGACGACACAGCGCGCCCGCGCCACCACCGCCTTCGCCCCGAACCCCCGCGCCGCCCGCCGCAGCAGCGCCCGCGCCCGCGCCATCTCGCCGAGCTGCGCCATGGCGATGCCGCGCAGCGCGAGCGCCGGCGCGTCCTCGCGCAGCGCGACGAGGTTCAGCGCGCCGATCGGATCCCCCCCGGCGAGCGCCCGCGCCGCCGCCCTGATCGGCGGGTCCGTCACCGGCCCTGCCATCCCGATCGCGCCAAACTTGTCACTCCCACCCCCCGATCTCCCGGCGCTAGCTCTCTCCCACCCAACCCAGGCAACGGAGAGAACGGCGATGACGACCCACCCCACCGGCACCCGCGAGGAATGGCTGCAAGCACGGCTCGCCCTGCTCGCGGCGGAGAAGGCGCTGACCCGGCGCGGCGACGAACTCGCCCGCCAGCGCCAGGCGCTGCCCTGGGTGCGGATCGAGCGGGACTACCGCTTCGAGACCGAGCAGGGAAGCGCGACGCTCGCCGATCTCTTCCAGGGCCGCTCGCAGCTCCTCGTCTATCATTTCATGTTCGGGCCCGACTATACCGCCGGCTGCCCCTCCTGCTCGGCGATCGCGGACGGGTTCGACGGCTCGGTGGTCCATCTCGCGCACCACGACGTCACGCTGATGGCGGTCTCGCGCGCGCCGCTGGCGAAGCTTCAGGCCTTCCGGCGGCGCATGGGCTGGCGCTTTCCCTGGGCATCCTCCCTCGGCGGCGACTTCAATGCCGACTTCGGCGTCTCGATCACCGAGGAACAGCAGCGCGCGGGCGGGAGCGAATACAACTACCGGCGCGGCGGCCATGCCATCGTCGCGGCCGAACTCCCCGAACCGGTGCTCCAGAACGCCGCCCAGGCCGGCGCGGAGGCGGCGGCCTACGTGCGCGAGCGGCCGGGCATGAGCGTCTTCGCGCGCGAAGACGGAGCGGTCTACCACACCTATTCCGCCTACGCGCGCGGCCTCGATGGGCTGTGGCCGATGTTCCAGTGGCTCGACCGCGCCCCCGCGGGCCGCAACGAGAGCGGCATCTGGTGGCGCCACCACGACCGCTACGACCAGCCCTGAACCGTCACGCCGCCCGCCCGGCGGCCAGCGAAGGAGAACGGCCGATGGCCTTCCTGCGAACCTTCCCGCGCGTCATCGTCGCCGCGGCGGCGACGATCGCCCGCTGCGCCGCCCTCCCGGCTCTCGGCGCGCTCCCGGTCCTCGCCGCCCGCCCGGCTCCCGGCGCAATGCCGATGCCCGCCATGCCGATGCCGGGCGGGGCGATGGCAGGCGGGGCGATGGCGGGCGGGGCGATGGCCTGGCTGCCGATGCCGGGGCGGAGCTGGGCCGGCACCGCGGCGTCCTTCCTCGCCCTGTGGGTGGTGATGATGGCGGCGATGATGCTGCCCTCCCTGCTGGCGAAGCTCTTGCGCCGGCCTCCGCCCGGTGCGCCCGGGGGCCCGCGCGCGGCGGGGCGCGCCGCGCGGGCCGGGCTGGTGGGCGCGGGGTATTTCGCGGTGTGGGCGGCGCTCGGGGCCGCCGTCTTTCCGCTCGGCGCGGCGCTGGCGGCGGCGCAGCTGCGCTTTCCGCCGCTCGCCCGGGCCAGCCCGCTCGCGGCCGGGCTGTTCGTGCTGCTCGCCGGGGCGATCCAGTGCAGCGGCTGGAAAGCCCGCCGCCTCGCCCGCTGGCGGGCGGCGGGAGAGCGCGAGGCACCGCCGGCGGAGGCGCGCGCCGCCTGGCACTACGGCCTGCGGCTCGGTCTGCGCTGCGCCGGCGGCTGCGCCAACCTGATGGCGGTCCTGCTCGCCCTCGGCATCATGGATCTGCGGGCGATGGCCGGGGTGGCGGCCGCCGTCACCCTCGAGCGGCTCGGCCCCGCCGGCGCCACCA
>DAHWFB010000028.1 GCA_027326105.1 Acetobacteraceae bacterium | reverse complement strand
GACGTCCCGCGACTGCTCGCCGCTGTCGAGCGGCGTATGGTCGCGGCCCTGATGGCTGACCAGAAGCACCGCATCCCGGCCGTTTCCCTTCAGGAAGGCCAGACCGAGCAGAAAATCGCCGAGCTTCATCGCCGCCCCCTTCCCCCGACAGGCGGACGATCTTGCTACGGTTGTGGATCCCTGTCACCCGCTGCCTGCCGCGCGAAGCGGTGGGCGGAGTCAGCCCCGCTCCGCCATCAGGAGGTAGTTGACCGAGGTGTCCCGCCCGGTGTGCCAGGTGCCGCGCAGCGGGTCGTAGGCGAGGCCGGCGAGGTCGGCGAGGCGCAGGCCGGCCGCGGCGAGCAGCGGATCCATCTCGGCGGGGGTGAGGAATTTCCGCCACTCGTGGGTGCCGGCGGGGAGCAGGCGCAGCACATACTCCGCCCCGAACTTGGCCAGCGCCAGCGAGCGCCAGGTGCGGTTGAGGGTGGAGAGGAACAACAACCCGCCCGGGGCGAGCAGGGCGGCCAGCGCGGCGAGGAAGGCCGCCGGGTCGGGCACGTGCTCGATCACTTCGAGCGCGCTCACCACCGCGAAGCGCTCGCCGGCCGCGGCCAGCGCCTCCGGCGTCGCCACGCTGTACTCGATGGCGAGGCCGGCGCTCTCCGCGTGGGCGCGGGCGGCCGCGATCGGCGCCGGGGCGGCGTCGATCCCGCGCACCCGGTAGCCCCGGCGGGCGAAGCCTTCCGCCGCCAGCCCGGCGCCGCAGCCGACGTCGAGCAGGCGGACGGCGGCGGGATCGGGGAAGCGGCGGCCGACGCGGGCGCCGATCCAGGCGAGCCGGGCGGGGTTCATCCGGTGCAGCATGCGCATCGGCCCGGCCGGGTCCCACCAGCTTGCGGCGAGCGCGTCGAAGCGGGCGATCTCCGCGCTCGCGGCGGTGCTGGTCTGGAGTTCGCGCATTGCTCTCGCCTGCCTCCACCGGTATGTGTCACCGCGCCCGCCGTCCTGCAACCGGTGCGGCCAGGCGGGCGAGGGCGGACGGGGCGTCGATGCGGATCGTGATGAAATTCGGCGGCACGTCGGTGGCCGACCTCAGGCGCATCCGCAACGTGGCGAGCCGCGTCCGGCGCGAGGTGGCGGCGGGCAACGAGGTCGCCGTCGTGGTCTCCGCCATGGCCGGGGTGACCAACCAGCTCGTCGCCTGGTGCCAGGAGCTTTCGCCGCTGCACGACGCCCGCGAATACGACACCGTGGTGGCGACCGGGGAGCAGGTGAGCACCGGCCTGCTCGCCATCGCGCTCCAGGAGATCGGCGTGGACGCGCGCTCCTGGGCGGGCTGGCAGGTGCCGGTGGCGACCGACGGCGCCCATGGCAAGGCCCGCATCCAGGCGATCGAGGGCGCCGAGCTGATCCGCCGGATGGCCCGCGGCGAAGTGCCGGTGGTGGCCGGCTTCCAGGGCATCGGGCCGGACCGGCGCATCACCACGCTCGGCCGCGGCGGGTCGGACACCTCGGCGGTGGCGCTCGCCGCCGCACTCAAGGCCGACCGCTGCGATATCTACACCGACGTCGATGGGGTCTATACCACCGATCCGCGCATCGTTCCCCGCGCCCGCAAGCTCGAACGCATCGCCTACGAGGAGATGCTGGAGCTCGCCTCGGTGGGGGCCAAGGTGCTGCAAACGCGCAGCGTGGAGCTGGCGATGAAGGAGCACGTCCGGGTGCAGGTGCTCTCGAGCTTCGAGGACGTGCCCGGAACACTGGTGGTGGACGAGGACGAGATCGTGGAAAAGGAACTGCTGGCCGGCATCGCCTTCTCGCGCGACGAGGCCAAGATCACCATCCGCCGGGTGCCCGACCGGCCCGGGATCGCCGCCGCCGTGTTCGGCGCGATGGCGGCCGAGAACGTCAACGTGGACATGATCGTCCAGAACATCTCCGCCGAGGGCACCACCGACATGACCTTCACCGTCGGCAAGGCCGACCTGCCGCGCGCCAAGGCCGCCCTCGCCGCCGCCCGCGAGCGCATCGGCTACGCCGAGATCGCGGCCGACGGCGACGTCGCCAAGATCAGCGTGGTCGGGGTGGGGATGCGCAGCCACGCCGGGGTGGCGAGCACCATGTTCCGCACGCTCGCCGAGAAGGGGATCAACATCCAGGCCATCACCACCAGCGAGATCAAGGTCAGCGTGCTGATCGGGGCGGAATACGCCGAGCTCGCGGTGCGCGCGCTCCATACCGCCTATGGCCTCGATGCCGGCTGATCTCGCCCCCGCGCCGGCCGAGGCCGGCTACGCCGCCCCCGCGCTCGACGCCCTGTGGCGGCGGGGGCGGGAGTTCCTCGGCTGCCGCTACGCGATCCTCGGCGGCGCGATGAGCTGGGTGAGCGAGCGCCACCTGGTCGCCGCCATCTCCAACGCCGGCGGGTTCGGGGTGATCGCCTGCGGCGCCATGAACCCCGACCAGCTCGCCGCCGAGATCGCCGGCACCCAGGCGCTGACCGGGCGGCCGTTCGGCGTCAACCTCATCACCATGCACCCGGCGCTCGAGGACCTGGTGCGGGTCACGCTCGCCGCCGGGGTCGGGCACGTGGTGCTGGCGGGAGGCATTCCGCCGGGCGGGGCGGTGCGCGCGGTGAAGGACGGCGGCGCCAGGCTGGTCTGCTTCGCCCCCGCCCTGGTGCTGGCCAGGCGGCTGGTGCGCTCGGGGGCGGACGCGCTGGTGATCGAGGGGTCGGAGGCGGGCGGGCATATCGGGCCGGTCTCGCTCACCGTGCTCGCCCAGGAGATCCTGCCCGCGATGCGCGAGGTGCCGGTGTTCGTGGCCGGGGGCATCGGGCGGGGGGAGGCGATCCTCGCCTTCCTGGAGATGGGCGCCGCCGGGGCGCAGCTCGGCACCCGCTTCGCCGCGGCCCGGGAATCGATCGCCCACCCGAGCTTCAAGCGGGCCTTCCTGCGCGCCAACGCCCGCGACGCGCTGCCCTCCGTGCAGCTCGACGAGCGCTTCCCGGTGATCCCGGTGCGCGGGCTGGTGAACGCCGGCACCAAGCGCTTCCTGGAACACCAGCGCGCGGTGATCGACCGCTTTCTCGCCGGCGCGGTCTCACGCGAGGCGGCGCAGCTCGAGATCGAGCATTTCTGGGCCGGCGCGCTGCGCCGCGCGGTGATCGAGGGCGATATCGAGAACGGTTCGGTGATGGCCGGCCAGTCGGTCGGCATGGTGAGCGCGGAGCAGTCCACGGCGGAGATCATCGCCGAACTGGTGGGCCAGGCCGAAGCGGCGCTGGCGCGGCGTGGCGGTTCCGCCGCCTGAGCCGCCCGCCCCCGGCGCGGCGCCGCGCCGGCTGTTCGCGCGCCTGCGCGCCGCGATGGCGCGCGGGGCGGCCCCGCTCTCGGAGGTGGTGGCGCTGGTCGCCGCCGAGATGGTGGCCGAGGTGTGCTCCATCTACGTGGTCCGGCCGGGCGAAATCCTCGAGCTCGCGGCGACCCACGGGCTCAACCCGGCGGCGGTCGGGCGGACGAGGTTGCAGGTCGGCGAAGGCATCGTGGGGCTGGTGGCAGCGACCGGCACCACCCTCAACCTGCCCGACGCGCAGAACCACCCCGCCTTCGTCTACCGGCCGGAAACCGGCGAGGAGCCCTTCGCCTCGATGCTGAGCGTGCCGGTGCGCCGCGCCGGGCGGCTGCGCGGCGTGCTCACGGTGCAGAACCGGCTGCCCCGCCGCTACGGCGAACTCGAGGTCGAGACGGTGGAGACGGTGGCGATGCTGATCGCCGAGGCGCTCGCCGCCGCCGGCGCCGGGGAGGCGAGCGAGGAGGGCGCGGGCGGGGCGATGCCGCGGCGGTTCGTGGCCAGCACGCTCGCCCCCGGCCTGGTGCTCGGCCCGGTGGTGGTCCACGGCGGGGTGCGCCAGCCGGCGCGGCTCCTGGCCGACGATCCCGCCGCCGAACTCGCCCGGCTGGAACGGGCGGTGGCCGCGATGCAGGCCGAGATCGACGCGCTGATCGAGGGCGGCCTGCCGCCCGGCGAGGCGCCGCGCGAGGTGCTGGAGGCCTACCGGCTGGTGGCCGCCGACGCCGGCTGGCTGCGCCGGGTGCGCGAGGCGGTGCGCGGCGGGCTTTCCGCCGAGGCCGCCATCCACCGTATCGCCGAGGAGGTGCACGAGCGCATGCGCCGCATCGCCGACCCCCATCTGCGCGAGCGCGGCGCCGACATCGAGGACATGGCGGGAAGGCTGCTCGGCAGCCTCGCCGGGGAGACCGCGCCCGAGCCGGTGCCGCCCGGCGCCATCCTGCTCGCCCGCCGGCTCGGCCCCGCCGATCTGCTCGCCTGGCAGGCGCGCGGCATCGCCGGGCTGGCGGTGGAGGAGGCGAGCCCGGCCGGGCACGCCGCCATCCTCGCCCGCGCCCTCGGCCTGCCCGCGCTGGGCGGGGCGCGCGGCATGACCGCCGCCGCCGAGGCCGGCGCGCCCGCCATCCTGGACGCCGACCAGGGGCTCCTGATCCTGCGCCCGGAGAGCGAGGTCGCCGAGGCCTATGCCCGCGCCGCCTCGGCCCGCGCCGCAAGGCGGGCGGACTATGCGCTGCTGCGCGAGCGGCCGACGGCGACCCGCGACGGGGTCGGCGTGCGGCTGATGCTCAACGTCGGCCTCGCCTTCGAGCTCGACCAGCTCGCCGCCACCGGCGCCGACGGGATCGGGCTCTACCGCACCGAGATCGCGATGCTCGCGCGCGGCGCCATCACCGATGTCGCCGACCAGGAGGCGGTCTATGCCGGCGTGCTCGACCGCGCCGAGGGCCGGCCGGTGCTGTTCCGCACCCTCGATCTCGGCGGCGACAAGATGCTGCCGGGGGCGGAGGTCGCGGCGGAGGAGAACCCGGCGATGGGCTGGCGCTCGATCCGGGTCGGGCTCGACCGCCCCGCGCTCCTGCGCCGGCAGCTGCGCGCGCTGCTGCTCGCCGCCCGCGGGCGCCCGCTCTCGATCATGTTCCCGATGATCGCGACCGCGGCGGAATTCCGCGCCGCCCGCGCCATCCTGCGCGCCGAGGAGGCCAGGGTGCCCCGGCCGCCGGCGCGGCTCGCGGTCGGCTGCATGGTGGAGGTGCCGGCGCTGCTGTTCCAGCTCGAGGCGCTGGCGCCGGAGGCGGATTTCCTCTCCGTCGGCTCGAACGATCTGATGCAGTTCCTGTTCGCCGCCGACCGCGCCAACGCGCAGATCGCCGGGCGCTACGATTTCCTCTCCGCGCCGGTGTTCGCGGCACTCGAACGGCTGCTGGTCGCCGGCACCGCACTCGGCAAGCCGGTCTCGCTGTGCGGGGAGGCGGCGGCGCGCCCGCTCGACGCGCTCGCCCTCGTCGGGCTCGGCTTCCGCACGCTCTCGATGTCGGCGTCCGCGATCCTGCCGGTGAAGGCGCTGCTCGCCGAGGTCGACCTCGCCGGGTTCGCAGCCCTGCTCGCCGAGGTACGGCGGGCGGACCTCGGGGCGGGCGAGATGCGCGAGACGCTGGAGGCCTGGGCGCGCGAGCAGGGGCTGCCGCTGTGAACGCCGGGCCGGGGAGGAGCGGTCCGCAAACGATCGCGCCGGGGAAGATCCGGCTCCAGGTTGGCAAAAGGCGCGAAGAGAGTATACATCGGCGTCGGGAAGGCGCCGCAGCCGGGTTGTTCACGCGGGGGTTGTGCATCGGCCGGCCCGCCGACGGCCGGCGCGGACGGGGAAGTCTGCAGGTAGGGCCATCATGTCTTCGATCAGCATCGGATCCGATCCGGTGGGTTCCGGGGTGACTAGGATCGGCGCGGAATTGCGCGCCGCGCGCGAGCGTCTGGGCTGGGATCTGCCTTCCGTCGCCGACGTTCTGCGCATCCGCCAGCCGTTCCTCGAAGCGATCGAGGGCGGGCGGATCGGGGATCTGCCGGGCAACGCCTATGCGGTGGGGTTCCTGCGCGCCTACGCCTCCGCCCTCGGCCTCGACCCCGACGAGACCGCCCGCCGCTTCAAGGCCGAGGCGGCGGACGTGAACCGCAAGACCAAGCTGATCTTTCCCGCCCCGGTGCCCGAGCGCGGGGTGCCGGCGGGCGCGGTGGCGCTGATCGGGCTGGTGGTCGCGATCGGGGCCTACGCGGTCTGGTATCGGGTTTCCTCGGCGCCGCTGCCGCACGGCCCCGCCGTGCCGCCGGTGCCGGCACGGCTCGCCGCCAGGATCACGCCGCCGGCGCTGCCTCCGGTGGCGACCCCGGCGGCTCCGGCGCCGGCCGCCGCGGCGGTTGGCCCGACGCCCGCCCCCGCCGTGGCGGCCACGACCGCTCCCGCCACGCCCCCGTTGGCCACCCCCACGCTCGCCACCCCCACGCTCGCCACCTCTGCGCCGGCCGCCCCTGCGCCGGCCGCCCCCGCGCCGGCCCCGGCGATCGTGGCGGCGCCCGCTGCGGCCGCCGGCGCCGCGGGAATCGCCGCCGCCGCGCCTTCACCCGCCTCGCCAGCCGCGTCCGCCCCGACCAG
>DAHWFB010000016.1 GCA_027326105.1 Acetobacteraceae bacterium | reverse complement strand
ACAGAAGGAACGGCGCCCGCCGCCCCGCCGCCCCGGTCTGCCCCTCCCTCATCGGGAGCGCGACCGGCCGGGCGCCGGGCGCGGCGCGATCTCCCGCCCGCCCGGCAGCCACCGTCCGGTGAACCCCGCCCGCAGCGGGTGCCGCCTGCGCAGGAAGTCGAACGCCATCAGCACCGCGACCGCGCGCAGAACCCATTTCAGTGCCGCGCTCACCGGGTCGTTCCGCCGGGCGGCGGTGGAGGCGTCGAAGCCGCTCATCATGCTTCCCCTTCCGGCTCTGGCGGCCGGGCCGATGGCGTGGGCCGCGGCGCATCCGGCACCGCTCAGAATCCGGCACCGCTCAGAATCCGGCGCCCTGGCTGCCCGCCACCGCGCCGGCGATGGTGAGGAGCCCGGCCGCGAGCAGCACCCAGTGGGCGCGCTGGATCCAGGCGAAGGCGGCGCGCGGATCGGCCTCCGCCCAGGCCTGGAACCTGCGGTGCAGAACGGCCGGCTCGGCCACGAACAGGAGGAGGCTGAACACCAGCCAGAGCCCGATCATGGCGTGCAGCCACCAGAAGGAGGCCGTGCCCAGCCGCCGCCACAGACCCAGGCGCATCAGCAGGTAGAGGCCGCTCGCTCCCGCGAGCAGGGTCGCGCCGCGCGCCTGGCGGGCGAACCGCCGCTCGATCGCATGGAAAGCGGCGAGCCGGTCGGGGCCGAGCTCGCCGCGCCGCAGCGCCGGCAGCACGATGGTGGTCACCATCGCCACCCCGCCGATCCAGACCACGATGGCGAGCACGTGCAGGGCGCGCGCGATGACCAGACCGTTCATGAAGCCGTCTCTCCTGCCGGCCACTATGGCGGGCGGCGGCGATCTGTCTTTGCCCGCGCGCAAATCGCGAGCTCCCGCGCCCCGCCCGTCGCCTCGGCGGGCGGCGTCACCCGAACCGGCGATTCCGCCCGGTCCGGTGTTGCTCTAGTCTGCGGCGATGGCGTCCCACCCCCCCGCTCTGGTGCCCGGCGATCTCGCCGGCGTCGAACTGTTCCGCGGACTGTCCGCCGCGGCGCGGGCCGAGATCGCCGGCCTCGCCCGCGTGCAGGCGGTCCCGCGGGAGAGCACGCTCTTCCGCCAGGGCGCTCCGGCGGAGCGCTGCCACGTGCTGCTCGGCGGGCGGGTGCGCATCACCCAGACCGACGCGGACGGCGCGCAGCTCCTCGTCCGCTTCGTCGGGCCGGGCGAGATCTTCGGCGCCGTCGCCCTGTTCACCGACCGGCACTACCCCGCCGACGCGGTGAGCGTCCTCGACTCGCTGGAGGCGAGCTGGCCCGAGCCGGTGATCCGCGCGCTGATGGTCCGCCATCCCGGGATCGCCCTCAACCTCGTCACCATCCTCGGCGAGCGGCTGCGCGAGATCCAGGAGCGCCTGCGCGAGACCGGCACGCGGCGGGTGGAGCGGCGGGTGGCGCAGAGCCTGCTCCGCCTCGCCCGCCGGGCCGGGGCGGCGGAGGACGCCGCCTCGACGATCCCCTTTCCGCTCACCCGCAAGGATGTGGCGGAGATGTGCGGCACCACCCTCTATACGGTCAGCCGCATCCTCACCGCCTGGGAGGCGGCGGAGCTGATCACGACCGAGCGCCAGCGGGTGACCCTGCGCGATCCCGCCGCCCTCCGTCGCCTCGCCGCGGAGCCCCCCGGCTGAGCCGCTCCCGCGCGCCCGGGGTGTCGGCGGGCAGCCTCCCGGAACGCTCCGATCGGCCCGGAGATCTCGTGGTGGCGGGCAGGGAAGGGGGCCCATGCCAGCGGTCCCGGTTCTTGACTGGTCGGGCGCGCGGCGGGGCCGTTGGGTGGTATCGGGTCTGGCGCGGGGCCGCCCCACCACGGCAATGCCGCGATCCCTCCGCGCGATCCCGGTCGGCCAAAACGGCCGCCGGTATCAGCCCGCCACCCCGGCCACCTGCTCGAGCGTGACGGGGAAGCGGCGGAGGCGCCGGCCGGTCGCGTGCCAGATGGCGTTGGCGATGGCCCCGGCGGAGCCGGTGATGGCGATCTCCCCCACCCCCTTGATGCCGAGCGCGTTGACGTGGGGGTCCTCCTCCTCGACCAGGATCGCCTCGAGCGAGGGGACGTCGGCGTTCACCGGCACGCGATACTCGGCGAGATTGGCGTTCATCACCCGCCCCGAGCGCGGGTCCACCACGGCGCGCTCGTGCAGGGCGAAGGACACGCCCCAGATCATGCCCCCGTAATACTGGCTCCGCACCAGCCGCGGGTTGACCAGGCGCCCGGCCGCGAAGGCGCCGACCAGGCGGGAGACGCGGATCTGCCCGAATTCGGGATCGATCTTCACTTCCGCGAACACCGCGCCGTGGGCGTGCATGGCATAGCGGGCCAGCGCCACCGGGTCGGCCGCGCCACTGCCGCGGCCGTCGATTTCGAACAGGCCGGCGCGGGCGAGAATGTCGGCGTAGCGCTCGCTGCGGGTCTCGTCGTCGCGGCGGTACAGCCTCCCCGCGCGCGCGATCACCCCGGCATTGCCGGCGCCGAACAGCGCCGAGCGCTCGTCGCCGGTGGCGAGTGCGGCGAGCCGGCCGATGGCGTCCGCGCCGGCGGCATGGATCGCCATGCCCGCGGTCGCGGTATGGGCCGAGCCACCGGCGATGCCGGCGTCCGGCAGGTCGGAGCTGCCAGCGCGGAATTCCACCTGCTCGAGGTCGAGGCCGAGCCCGTCGGCGCCGATCTGGGCGAGCGCGGTCCACGCGCCCTGGCCCATGTCCTGCGCGCCGCACTCGATCAGGCCGGTGCCGTCGGCGCGGATCACCGCGCGCGCCTGGCCCTGGAACATCAGCGCCGGGAACGTAGCGGTCCCGACGCCCCAGCCGACCAGGAGCCCGGCCTCGTCGCGCATCGCGCCGGGTGCGAGCGGGCGGGCGGTCCAGCCGAAGCGCTCGGCGCCGCGCGCGTAGCATTCGCGCAGCGCCTTGGAGGAGAACGGCTTGCCGGAGATCGGCTCGACCTCGGCGTAGTTCTCGAGCCGGAAGGCGAGGGGGTCCATGGCGCAGGCCGCGGCCATCTCGTCGATCGCGCTTTCGAGCGCGATGGAACCGGTCGCCTCGCCGGGCGCGCGCATGAACAGCGGCGTGCCGGTGTCGAGCCGCACCGCCTCGTGCGCACTGCGGAGCGCGGGGCTGGCATAGAGCGTGTGCGAGGCGTTGGAGGCGGGCTCGAAGAAATCGTCGAACGTGCTGCTCGCGGTCAGGGTGTGGTGGTCGAGCGCGCGCAGCCTGCCGCCGGCCTCGGCGCCGAGCCGCAGCGTCTGGCGCGAGGGCGCGCGATGGCCGACGGGGCCGAACATCTGCTCGCGTCGCAGCACCAGCTTCACCGGCCAGCCGACCAGGCGCGCGGCCATGATGCCGAGCACCTGCGGCCCGGAGAGCATGCCCTTGCAGCCGAAGCCGCCGCCGAGGAAGGGGCTGCGGATCTCGATGTTTTCCGCCGGTATGCCGAACAGGCCGGCGATGCGCGCCCGCGCCATCGCGAGCCCCTGGCTCGGCGTATCGACGCTGAGCTTCTCGCCGTCCCAGGCGGCGACGATGGCGTGCGGCTCGATCGGGTTGTGGTATTGCGCGGGCGTCTCGTAGGTCGCCTCGATGCGCAGGCGGGCGGCGGCGAGCTCCGCCGCGACATCGCCCACCACCACCTCCGCCGGGCTACCGACGCCGACCGCGGGCGGGGTGAACACGGTGGCGTCCTCGAACCCGACGCGGGCGGGCTCGCGCTGGTAGCGGGGCGCGAGCAGCGCGGCCCCCTCGGTCGCCGCCTCCAGCGTCTCGGCGATGACCACGGCGATCGGCTGGCCGGCGTAGCGCACCCGATCGTTTTGCAGGAGATCGAGGCGGAACATGAAGGGATTGGTCTTGGCGTCGGGGTCGGCGGCGAGCGGCGGCTTGTGCGCCGGCGTCATCACCGCGACCACGCCGGGGTGCGCCATCGCCGCCGCGAGATCGAGGGAGACGACCCGCCCGCGCGCGATGGTGCTGGCCGCGATGACGGCGTGCAGCAGGCCGGGCGGGTGGTGGTCGGCGGCGAAGCGGGCGGCGCCGGTGACTTTCAGCAGCCCGTCGCGGCGGGTGAGCGGCTGGCCGCTGTTCGAGCCGTGGCGAAGATGGGCGGGCGCGGTCGAAAGCGCGATTTCAGCCATGCGGACCTCCGGGGACCGGGGCGAAGGGAGAAGCCGGCAGCGCGGGCAGGCGCGCCGGCGTCCCGGCGGCGGCGAGCGCGAGGGCGCGGGCCACGATCCGCCGCGCGAGCTCGATCTTGAACCCGTTGTCCCCGACCGGCCTCGCTTCGGCGAGCGCGGCCTCCGCGGCACGGCGGAACAGCGCGCGCTCCGGCTTCTGCCCGCTCAGTACCGCCTCCGCCCCGCGCGCCCGCCAGGGTTTCGCCGCGACCCCGCCGAGCGCGATCCGCCCCTCCACGATCGCGCCCGCTTCGATGCGCAGGGCGGCCGCGGCCGAGACCACCGCGAACGCGTAGGAGGTGCGCTCGCGCAGCTTGAGATAGCGGGCGTGGCGGGCGAAGGCCGCGGCCGCGGCCGGCAGGCGCACGGCGAGGATCAGTTCGCCCGGGGCGAGCACGCTCTCGCGCTCGGGGGTGGCGCCGGGCAGCAGGTGGAAGTCTTCGAGCGCCACCTCGCGCGTGCCCGCGGCACCGGCGATCTCCACCACCGCGTCGAGCGCTGCCAGCGGCACGCAGAAATCGGAGGCGTGGGTCGCGATGCACTGCTCGCTCGCGCCGAGCACGGCGGCGAGCCTTCTTTCCCCGCCGCGCGCCGCGCAGCCCGCGCCGGCGTCGCGCTTGTTGCAGGCGCTGGCGGGGTCATAGAAGTAGGCGCAGCGCGTGCGCTGCATCAGGTTGCCGCCGACGGTCGCGGCATTGCGAAGCTGCGCCGAGGCCCCGGACAGCAGCGCTTCCGCAACCGCGGGGAAGCGCTGGGCGAAATCGGGATCGTGCGCGAGATCGGCGTTGCGCACCAGCGCGCCGATGCGCACGCCGCCCTCCGGGCCCCGCTCGATCGCACCGAGCCCGGGCAGGCGGGTGAGATCGACGAGGCGGCTCGGCCGGGCGATCCCGCCCTTCATCAGATCGAGCAGGTTGGTCCCGCCGGCGAGGAAGGCGGCACCCGGCGCGGCGCCGGCGGCGATCGCCTCGGCGAGGCTCGCCGGGCGCACATACTCGAAAAGATTCATGGGGCGGTCCCCTTCTCGCGTCCGGCGAGCACGCGGCCGGCCTCGAGCACCGCCTCGGTGATGCCGACGTAGGCGCCGCAGCGGCAGAGATTGCCGCTCATCCCCTCGCGCACGCGCTCGGGATCGTCCCCGGCCTGGCCTTCGCCGAGCAGCCCGACCGCGCTCATGATCTGGCCCGGCGTGCAGAAGCCGCACTGGAACCCGTCGTGGGCGATGAAGGCGGCCTGCACGGGATGCAGTGCGCCGCCCTGCGCCAGCCCCTCGATGGTGAGCACCTCGGCGCCGTCGCAACTCGCCGCGAGTGCGAGGCAGGAATTGATCCTCCGGCCGCCGAGCAGCACGGTGCAGGCGCCGCACTGCCCGCGGTCGCAGCCCTTCTTGGTGCCGGTGAGATCGAACCGCTCGCGCAGGAGGTCGAGCAGGGTGACGCGCGGGTCGTCCAGCACGATCGTGCGGCTGACCCCGTTCACGGTCAGCGAAACCGACAGGCTCATGCGAGGCTCCGTTTCAAGCTCTCTGGTTTCCGCCCCCGGCCGGCTTCCCGCGCCGGCTGGCGTCCCCGCCTTCCGCTCCCGCTCCCGCCAAGGATGGTCGGAGCGGCGGGATTTGAACCCACGACCCCCAGTCCCCCAGACTGATGCGCTACCAGGCTGCGCTACGCTCCGACGGGGCTTCCTCTAGCAGCCGCGCGCCTTCGCGGCAATGTGGCGCCG
>DAHWFB010000048.1 GCA_027326105.1 Acetobacteraceae bacterium | reverse complement strand
CGCCGCCGCCGCGGGGTCGGCCGGGGGCGGCCAGGCGAGGCGGGCGCGGATGGCCGGGGGAATCGGATTCATGCTCCCGGAGGGTTTCCATGAGGCATCTCTCCGGTCAAGCGCTGCGCCGGCTGCACCGGCTGCTGCACTGGGCGGAGTTCCTGCTCGTGCTCGCCGCCCTCGGCCTCGGCGCCGCGGCCTGGCGGCTCTCCCGCGGGCCGTGGGAGGTCCCCGGCCTCGCCGGGCAGATCGCCGCCGCCCTCGCCTCCGCGCTGCCGCCGGGGCGGCATCTTTCCGTCCGCATCGGCTCCGCCGCCCTCACCTGGGAAGGGTTCCGACGCAACGGCGCCCCGCTCGACATCCGCCTCGCCGACCTCGCCGTCACCGACGCGGCGGGCGGGCGGATCGCGCGGATCCCCCTCACCCGCGTCAGCCTCGCGCTGGGCCGGCTGCTGGCCGGGGAGATCGCGCCGGAGAGCATCGTCCTGGTCCGCCCCCGCATCGCCGCGCGGCGGGCGGCGGACGGAACAGTGAGCTTCGATCTCACCGGCGATGGCGAAGCGCGCCGCGGCGCCGAGGCCGGGCCGGCACAGGCGGAGGCCACCCCGCTCGCGGCGCTGGCGCGTCTGCTCGCCCGCCTCACCGGTCCAGAGCATCGTGCGGCCGGCGTGCTGGTGCTGCGCGATCTGCGCGATCTCGCCATTACCGACGCCGTGCTGACGGTGGAGGACCGGCCGCTCGGTGCGGTCTGGCGGGTGCCGGCGGCGACGGTGCAGCTCCACCGCGCGGCGGGAAGGTTGACCGGCGCGGCCTCCCTCGGCCTCGCCCTGCCCCACGCCACCGCGCACCTCTTCGCCAGCCTCACCTTCGATCGCGCCGGCGGCACGGTGCGGCTGACGCTCGACCCCACCAGCCCCGCCGGCCTCGCCGGGGTGGCGGCGGCGCTGGCGCCGCTCGCCGCGCTCGCCGCCCCGGTCTCGGCCCGGCTGGCGCTGCGGCTCACCCCCGCGCTGGCGGCGCGCCGGCTCCGCTTGGCGGCGAAGCTCGGCGCCGGCGCGCTCGAGATCGGCGGCGGCGCGGTCCCGCTCGCCTCCGGCGCGCTCGCCATCACCGGCGACGGGGACCGCCTTGCCATCACCGGAGCCGATCTGATGCTCGCCGCGCCCGCCGGGCAGGCCGCGCCCTCCTTCCAGGCGAGCGGCACGCTGGAAACCACGAAGGGCTGGCGTCTGGCGTTGCATCTGGCGGCTCGGGGGATCGATTTCGCGACCCTGGGCCGGTTCTGGCCGGCCGGCCTGTTCCACGACCCCCGTGCCTGGGTGGTGCACAACATCACCGCCGGAAGCGCCCACGGCGCGGCGCTCGACCTCGTGCTGGCCTCGGGGCTCGGCTTCGCCCGTCCCCGCCTGATCTCGCTCGCCGGCGGCGTCACCGGCGCTGGGCTCAGCGTGCGCTGGCTGCCGCGGCTGCCGCCGCTCACCGGCGGGACGGCGCGGCTGGTGCTCGACGGGATCGACCGTTTCACCGCCACGGTGACCGGCGCGCGGCAGGGTCCGCTCGCGGTCGGGCCGGGCACGGTGGTGGTCAGCGGGCTCAGCGCACCCGACCAGCTGGCGGAGATCACCACCACCGTCTCCGGCCCGCTCGCGGCGGCCTTCGCCCTGCTCGCCGAGCCCGCGCTCCATCTCCTCCAGCGGGCACCGATCCCGTTGCGCGGGGCGGCGGGCGAGGTCCGCGCCACGCTGCACGTCCGGGTACCGCTGTTCGCACGGCTCAAGCTCGCCCAGGTGGGGATTTCGGCGCGGGCTACGCTCACGCGGGTGCATCTTACCCGCGTGCTCGCCGGCCGCGACCTCGACCAGGCCAGCCTTGCACTCGCCGCCGATACCTCGGGGCTGACGCTCTCGGGCAGCGGCGCGTTCGGCGGTGTGCCGGTGCGCCTCCATGCGACGATGGATTTTCGTGCCCATCCCCCCGGCGGGGTGGCCGCCAAGCTGCACTTGGCGAGCGATGCAGATGCCGCCGCGCTGGCGCGGGCAGGAATTCCTCTCGGCGGCATGGTGGCGGGTCCGGTCGGGTTGCAGGTGGACCTTGCGGAGCGGCCGGGCGGCGAGGGTGACATCGCCCTCGCCGCCGATCTCGGCGCGGCGCGGCTCGCCTTCGCTCCGCTCGCCTGGACCAAGCCCGCGGGAGTGCCGGCCCGGCTCACGGCCCGGGTGGCGTTCGCCGCCGGGCGGGCGCGCTCGATCGAGGGGATCGACCTCGCCGGGCCAGGACTCGCGGTCCGGGGACGCGCCGAGCTGCCCGCCGCCGGCGGGGTCGATCTGAGCTTCTCCCGCCTCCTGCTCGGCGGAACCGATGCATCCGGCACGCTCGCCCTCCCCGGCGGAAGCGGGCCGATCCGCGCCAATTTCTCCGGCCCGGTGCTCGACCTCGCCGCGCGCATGGCCACCCGCCCGAAGCGGCCCGCGGCCGCGAAAGCGCCCGCGCCCCCGGGCCCGCCGTGGCGGGCTTCACTGCGTTTCGCACGCATTCTGCTCGGCAAGCCGCTGCCCGATGGCACGGCGCGTGCGCTCGATGGCGCGGTGATCGGGGCGGCCAGCGACGGCAGGCGGCTGACCAGCCTCTCGCTCGTCGCGACACCGGTGGGTGGCAAGCCGCTCAGCGTCTCGATCGCTCCCGGACCGGGCGGGCGCGTGCTGGCGGCGGCGACCGATGACGCCGGCGCCCTCTTACGCGCCGCCGACCTGATGGACACGCTGATCGGCGGCACGCTCCGCCTCTCCGCCCGCTACGCCGACGGGCAGGCCGGCGATCCGCTCGCCGGCACGCTGGAGATCGACACCTTCCGCGTCGGCCGCGCGCCGGTCCTGGGCAAACTGTTGCAGGCGATGACGCTCTACGGCCTCGCCGACGCGCTCGGCGGGCCCGGCCTCGCCTTCCACCGGCTGGTCGTGCCGTTCCGGCTCGCGGGCGGCATCCTCGCGCTCGGGCCGGCGCGCGCCTTCAGCCCCTCGCTCGGGGTGACCGCGCGCGGCACGATCGACCGCGCGGCCGGACGGGTGGCGCTCACCGGGACCATCGTTCCCGCCTATTTCTTCAATTCCCTGCTCGGAAACCTGCCGATCGTCGGGCGCCTGTTCAGCCCCGAGAAGGGCTCCGGCCTGTTCGCCGCCAACTACCAGGTGAACGGGCCGATCGCCAACCCCTCGGTGAGCGTCAACCCGCTCTCGGCGCTGACGCCGGGGTTCCTGCGCGGAGTTTTCGGGCTGTTTGGGCAACCGAAACCAGCCAAGTAGGAGAAAAGAAGAGGCAGGGCCTGAGGCCTCGCGTCCCGACTTCTTGCCAATCGGGGGTCCGGGGTCTCAGGTCCTGGCCTTGTCCTTTGCCCTTGCCTTCAGTTCACCCGCCCATGGCAATATTTGAACTTCTTCCCCGACCCGCACGGGCAGGGAGCGTTGCGCGGCGTGTTGCGCCAGGTGGTTTCATCGTGCGGGTCGATCGGCTCGTTGCGCACCGGCAGGGGGGCGACCGTGACCGGCGAAACCACGGACTGGTCGTCCGCGAACGCCATCTCGGTCTCGAGATAGGCGGGTTCGGGGTGGCTCTCGAACAGCATCGGCATCGGCGGCGGCTGGAATTCGGGGCCCGGCGGCGCGTCGGGGGAAAGCTCGACGCGGGCGAGCAGGCTGCTCACCCGCTCCTTGAGTTCGTCGAGCATGGCGTTGAACAGCGCGAAGGCTTCGCTCTTGTATTCGATCAGCGGGTCGCGCTGGCCATGGGCGCGCAGGCCGATGCCCTGGCGCAGATGATCGAGCGCCAGCAGATGCTCCTTCCACACCTGATCGATCACCTGCAGCAGCAGCGACTTCTCGATGAAGCGCATCAGTTCGGGGCCGAGGGTGGCGGCCTTCACCGCCATCATCCCGTTGGCCGCCGCCTCCACCCGCTCGCGGATGCCGTGCTCGTCGATCCCTTCCTCGCGCCCCCACTCCTCGACCGGCAGATCGAGCCCGAGCACGCGCTGGAGATCCTCGGCGAGTGCGGCGGTCTCCCATTGTTCGGCGAAGGCCTTCTCGGGAATGCGGCGGGAGACCAGGGCGGCGATGACCTCGCCGCGCATCTCGGCGATGATCTCGGAGACATCTTCGGACTTCATGAACTCGCGGCGCTGCGCATAGACCTCGCGCCGCTGGTCGTTCATCACGTCGTCGTATTTGAGCAGGTTCTTGCGGGTGTCGAAGTTGCGCGCCTCGACCTTCTTCTGCGCCTTCTCCAGCGCCTTGTTGATCCAGGGATGGACGATCGGCTCGCCCTCCTTGAGGCCGAGTCGCTGCAGCATGCCGCCCATCCGGTCGGAGCCGAAGATCCGCATCAGATCGTCTTCGAGGGAGAGGAAGAAGCGGCTCGCGCCGGGATCTCCCTGCCGGCCCGAGCGGCCGCGCAACTGGTTGTCGATGCGCCGGCTCTCGTGGCGCTCGGTGCCGATGACGAAGAGCCCTCCGGCCGCCTTGACCTTTTCGTAGCCCGCGGCGACCTCGGCGCGGATCCTCGCCTCGCGTTCCGCGGCCAGCGCGGGCTCGACGGTGGCGAGTTCCTTGCGCAGGCGCGCCTCGACGTTGCCGCCGAGCTTGATGTCGGTGCCCCGCCCGGCCATGTTGGTCGCGATCGTTACCGCCCCGGGGGCGCCGGCCTGGGCGACGATATCGGCTTCCTGCTCGTGGTGGCGCGCGTTCAGCACCGCGTGCGGAACCCGCCGCTTCTTGAGCAGCGCCGAGAGATGCTCGTTCTTCTCGATGCTGGTGGTGCCGACGAGTACCGGCTGGCCGCGCCCGCGCGCCTCCTCGATGAGCGTGACCACGGCGTCGTATTTCTCGGCCGCGGTGCGATAGACTTCGTCATCCTGGTCGTTGCGGATCACCGCGACGTTGGTGGGGATGTCCACCACGTCGAGCTTGTAGATCTCGGCGAGCTCGTCGGCCTCGGTCATCGCCGTGCCGGTCATGCCGGCGAGCTTGGGGAAGAGGCGGAAATAGTTCTGGAAGGTGATGGAGGCCAGGGTCTGGTTTTCCTCCTGGATGGTGACGTGCTCCTTGGCCTCGAGCGCCTGGTGCAGCCCTTCCGAATAGCGCCGCCCTTCCATGGTGCGGCCGGTGAATTCGTCGATGATGACGATCTTGTCGTCGCGCACGATGTAATCGACGTCGAGCGTGAACAGCGTGTGCGCGCGCAGGGATTGCTGGACGTGATGCAGGACGGAGATGTTGAAGATGTCGTAGAGATTGCCTTCGGTAATGATCCCCGCCGCGCGCAGCATGTCCTCCACCCGCTGCGAGCCGGGCTCGCTCAGCGAGACGGTCTTGAACTTCTCCTCCTTCTCGTAGGTCTCCGGGTCCTTGACCAGCTCGGCGACTACCGCGTCCACCTCGCGGTAAAGGTCGGAGGATTCCTCGGAAGGCCCGGAGATGATGAGCGGCGTGCGCGCCTCGTCGATGAGGATGGAATCGACCTCGTCCACGATCGCGTAGTGGAACTCCCGCTGGACCATGTCCTCGAGGCGGTATTTCATGTTGTCGCGCAGATAGTCGAAGCCGAATTCGTTGTTGGTGCCGTAGGTGATGTCGGCCGCATAGGCGGCGCGGCGCTCGTCGTCGTCGAGCCCGTTGACGATGACGCCGACCGAGAGCCCGAGGAAGCTGTAGATCCGCCCCATCCATTCGGCGTCGCGGCGGGCGAGATAGTCGTTCACCGTCACCACGTGCACGCCGCGGCCTTCGATCGCGTTGAGATAGACCGGCAGCGTCGCCACTAGCGTCTTGCCCTCGCCGGTCTTCATCTCGGCGACCTTGCCGTCGTGCAGCACCATGCCGCCGATCATCTGCACGTCGAAATGGCGCATCCCGAGCGTGCGCTTCGCCGCCTCGCGCACCACCGCGAATGCCTCGGGCAGCAGCGCGTCGAGGCTCTCGCCCTTGGCGCGCCGTTCGCGGAGCGCTTCCGTCTTGGCGCGCAGCGCATCGTCCGCCAGCGCGGCGATGGCCTCCTCGTGGCGGTTGATCTCGGGCACCCGGCGCCGGTAGGATTTCAGCGCGCGGTCGTTGCTGGAGCCGAAGACGGCGCGGGCTACTCTTCCGAACATGCGGAGCCTTCCGGGGCGAGAAAAAGCGCGGCCGGGCGGGAGCGCCCACGCCGCCTGCAGACCCGCGCTGACATAGGGTGCCGGGGCGGCCCGGTCAACGCGCGCGCTTGCCGCCGTGGCCGGGTTCGGCCATGGTGCGCCGGTTTCCAACCGAGGTCTCTCCCATGATGCTTCCGCGCCGCCCTTCGCGCCCTCTGGCGCTGCCTCTCGCCGCCCTGCTCACACTGCTCACCCCCGCGCTGCTCACCTCTGTCCCGGCGGCCCGCGCGGCGAGCCCCGCGACCCCGGCGGCCCCGGCCGCGCCCGCCGCACCGGTGGCACCCGCGGCGGCCAAGCCGCCGGCCGATCCGGTGGTGGCGCGCGTGGACGGGCACCCGATCTACCGCAGCGACGTGGCCGCCGCCGCCCGCAACCTGCCGCCGCAGATCCGCGGCCTGCCGGTCAAGCTCCTGTTTCCCCTGCTGCTCAACCAGGTGATCGAGCAGAAGGCGATCGCGCTCGCCGCCGCGAAGGAGGGCCTGCAGAACCAGCCCGCGGTCAAGCGCGAGATCGCCCAGGCGCGCGACCGGGTGCTGGAGAATGCCCTGCTCACCGAGCGGGTGGCGCCCAAGATCACCCCGGCCGCGATCCAGGCCGCCTACCAGAAGCACTATGCGAACAAGCCCGGCCCCGCGGAAGTGCACGCCCTGCATATCCTGGTACCCACCAAGGCGGAAGCCGAGAAGATCATCGCCAAGCTCGAGAAGGGCGCGGATTTCGCCACGCTTGCCAAGAAATATAGCAAGGACTCTTCCGGCGCCAAGGGCGGAGACCTCGGCTTCTTCACCGCCAAAGACATGGTTCCCGCCTTTTCCAAGGCCGCTTTCGCCCTCAAGACCGGCGAATATACCAAGACCCCCGTCCATACCCAGTTCGGCTGGCACGTCATCAAGGTGATCGCCCGCCGCCAGGGGCCCCCGGCGAAGCTCGCCGCGGTGGCGGGCAAGATCCGCCAGGATCTGATCCGCGCCGAGGTGCAGAAAGTGATCAAGCAGACCATGGCGGCGGTGAAGGTCGTGCGCTTCAACCTCGACGGCTCGCCGATCCAGCCCAAGCCTGCGGCCCCGGCGGTACCCGCCAAGCCGGCTGCTCCGGTGCCCGCCCCGGCGCCCGCCCCCCCGGCCAAGCCCGCCGCCCCCGCAGGGCAGTAGGCGAACCGTTGGCCGCCCCCGCGCCGGTCTCCCCGCTCGCCGTCCCGCTGCCGGCGCTGCCGCCGCTCGCGGGCGTCCGGCTCGCGGCCGGCGCGGCAGGCATCCGCTACCAGGGGCGGACCGACCTCCTGCTGGTCGAGTGCGCGCGCGGCACCACGGTCGCCGGCGCCTTCACCCGCAATCTCTGCCCCGGCGCGCCGGTCGACTGGTGCCGTGCCATCCTGCCCGCCGGCCGGGCGCGCGGGCTCGTCGTCAACGCCGGCAACGCCAACGTCTTCGCCGGGCGCGCGGGGCTGGCGGCGGCGCGCGAGAGCGCGGTCGCCGCGGGCAGGCTGCTCGGCTGCCCGGCACGGCAGGTCTTCCTCGCCTCCACCGGCGTGATCGGCGAGGCGCTTCCCGCGGGCCGCATCCCCGCCGCCCTTCCCGCCCTCCACGCCGCCCTCGCGCCCGACGCGTGGGAGCAAGCGGCGCGTGCCATCATGACCACCGACACCTTTCCCAAGGCAGCCACCCGCAGCGCGCGGATCGGCGGAGACGAGGTGCGCCTCAACGGCTTCGCCAAGGGCAGCGGCATGATCGCGCCCGACCTGGCGACCATGCTCTGTTTCGTCTTCACCGACGCCGCCATTCCCGCGCCCGCCCTGCAGTCCGCGCTCTCCCGCGCCGTGGGGGCGAGCTTCAACCGCACTACCGTCGATTCCGACACCTCCACCTCCGACACCGTCCTGCTCTTCGCCACCGGCGAGGCCCGCCACCCCTCGGTGCCCGAGCGCGGCGGGCGTCTGCTTGCCGAATTCCGCGCCGCGCTCGACGATCTCCTGCACGATCTCGCCCTCCAGGTGGTGCGCGACGGCGAGGGCGCGAGCAAGCTCATCCGGATCGCGGTCACCGGCGCGGTCTCGTCCGCCTCGGCGAAGCGGGTGGCAATGGCGATCGCCAATTCCCCCCTGGTCAAGACCGCGGTCGCCGGCGAGGACGCGAACTGGGGCCGCATCGTGATGGCGGTCGGCAAGGCCGGCGAACCCGCCGACCGCGACCGTCTTTCCATCGCCATCGGCGGCGTCTGGATGGCCCGCAACGGCGCCGTCGCGGCGGGCTACGACGAGGCACCGGTCCTCGCCCACATGAAAGGCCGCGAGATCGCGATCGAAGCCGACCTCGGCCTCGGCACGGGCGCGGCCGAGGTCTGGACGTGCGATCTCACCCACGGCTACATCACCATCAACGGCTCCTACCGGAGTTGATCCGCGAGCCCGCCGCGAGCGATCAGAGGAACAGGTGGAAGGGCGCGATGGTGCCGCCCTTGTCGCGCACCAGGAACTGCCGCCCCTGCTCGGTCTCGGCGATCAATCCTTCGTAGAGGCCGAGCGCATTACGCACCACCTCGGCGTAGGAGGCGGCCCCGGTCTTTTCCTTCAAGGCGTCCAGCCGAGGTAACCATCCGCCGAGGACCGCGGACGTCTGGCATTGCGATAGTGAACCGCCCCGGGTTTGTCGGAGGTTCCAACTCCTGAGAAGGTGGAGCGATAACGAGCAAGACGACGAACAAGTTTTCGCCCGAGGTGCGCGACCGTGCGGTTCGGATGGTGTTGGATCATGAGCGCGAGCATTCGTCGCGCTGGGCCGCGGTGGTGTCGATTGCGGCCAAGATCGGCTGCACCGGGCAGACGCTCAATGAATGGGTCAAGAGGGCCGAACGCGAGAGCGGCGGCGTCACGGCGGAGATGGCCGCCAGGCTGAAGGCGCTGGAACGAGAGAACCGCGAGCTGCGCCAGGCCAACGAGATCCTGCGCAAGGCGTCGGCCTATTTTGCGGCGGCGGAGATCGACCGCCGGTTCAAGCCATGATCGCCTTCATCGACGATCACCGCGGGGCGTATGGGCTTGGGTCGCGAAGCGAACCAAGGCCGATCTGCAAGGTGC
>DAHWFB010000046.1 GCA_027326105.1 Acetobacteraceae bacterium | reverse complement strand
GCTTGTGCTTGCCGCGCAGGCGGGCGGCGATGATGCTGGCGAGGCGGCCGAGCACCACCCCTTCGGCGTCGATCAGCACCCAGTCCTTGGCGACCTCGGCGGGCTTGAGGGAGAGCGTTGTCTTCATCCGTCCGGTTCCCGAAATACTGCCGCTCTATGGCGGTAACCCAAGGCTCCGTCAAGGCTTCCGCTATGTGGTAACAGGATACCTCAGGCTCAGTCGGTCCGCGCCATCGGCCACCGCGGGGCGGCCATCGGTGCGGCGGCGGGCCGGCGGGTGCGCCGGCGCACCGGGTGGGCACGGCCCTGGGTACGGCCCTGGGCACTGCGCTGGGCACGGCCGCGGGCGTGCGGCACCGGGGGCGGCGGCACCCAGGGTCGGGCACCGCGGGCGGAGCGGTCGGTCACCACCCGGGCGGAGCGGCTTCCGAGCCAGGCGGCGGCGGCGCCGTCGCGCCATACCGTGAAGCGGTCGATCACGGCGGGCGCATCGGCACGGCAGGATCCGCGCAGGGGCGAGGCCGAGACGACGAGGGCGAAGCCCCGGCACCGTGCCGGCGCGGAGGCGCCCTTGAGCAGCAGCAGCGCCGGCGGCCCGCCGCGCTTCCCGCGCAGCCGGCAGGCTCCGCCCGCGCAGGTCAGGCCCGGCGCGCTGCCGTCGCGCCGGAAGGCGCGCGCCGGCGCCCCGCCCAGCACCCGCCGCCACTCCTCGCGCACGAATTTCGAGGAACCGCCGAGCCGCTGGCGCCACACCGCCCCGTCCGGCGCGCGGAAGGCGATCAGCCGCGCCCGTGGCGAAACCAGGATGTCGGGTGGGCGCGCCAGCAGCGGCGAGGCCAGGCCGAGTGCCAGCGGCAGCAGCCCGAGCAGCCGGTGCCCCCGCCGCCACAGCCCGAGCCAGACCATCCCGAACCCCACCAGAACCAGGCCCCAGCCCGGCATCGGCGGCACCGCGAGCGTCGCCGCCGGCCAGGCGGCAACCGTGCGGGCGAGAACGATCAGCCCCGCCACCCCCCAGCCCATCGGCACCAGCGCGAGCGAGCCGAGCCCGAGCGGCATCAGCGCCAGCGCGAGCAGGCCGAACGGCATCACCCAGAACGCGGTGAGCGGCACCGCGAGCACGTTGGCGAACACGAAATAGGGCTGGAAGCGCCCGAAATGGTAGGCCGCGAAGGGCGCCGACGCGCCGCCCGCGAGCAGGCTGGTCAGGGCCAGGAACAGCGCCTCGGTGCCGATCCGCCGCCACACCGCGCGCGCGGCGGCAGCGCGGGCGAGCGCCGGGCGCAGCGCCTCGTAGCCCGCGATCAGCGCCAGCACGGCGGCGAAACTCATCTGGAAACTCACCCCCATCACCGCGTCCGGCGAGACCAGCACCAGGATGGTCGCGGCGAGTGCGAGCCCGCGCAGCGAGAACGGCCGCCGCCCGGCGAGCAGCGCGAGCGTCACCAGCGCCGCCATGGCGAAACTGCGCTCGATCGGCAGATGCATCCCCGTCAGCGCCATGTAGAACCCGCCGGCGGCCAGCGCCGCCACCCCGGCGATCTCCTTCACCGGCCAGAACAGCGCCGTCCGTTCGCCGAGCGCGAGCAGGAAGCGGAGGGACGCGAACACCAGCCCCATGACAATGCCGATATGCAGCCCCGCGACCGCGAGCAGATGGGCGAGCCCGGCGGCGGCGAAGGCGGCGCGGTCGGCAAGCGGGATGGCGGTGGTCGAACCGGTCAGCAGCGTCGCCGCGATCGCCCCGCGCGGACCCGGCAGCGCAGCGATCACCCGGGTCGCGATCCCGTCGCGCACGCCCCGCCACCAGGCGCCGATGCTGCCCGGCCGGTGCGCCGCCACCACCGCGACCGGCCCGAGCGCGAAGCCGTAGCCGGCCAGTCCCGCGAAATAGGCGCTGCGCTGGAGGTCCCACCCGCCCGGATAGGGCGGATCGAAGGGCGCAAACACCAGCGCCCGCACCCGCACACGCTCGCCCGCAGCGAGCGGCGCGGTATCGGTCGCGCGCAGCCGCACCCGCACCCGGCGGGAAAGCGGCGCGCCGAGCCCGGGCCAGCGCACCCGCGCGAGCACCACCCGCCGCCCGCCCTGGGGCAGCAGATCGATCCCCGCGACCCGGCCGGAGAGCACGAGCGCGCCATGCGGAATGGCGGTGAAGGGCGGCATGGTGCGCGTGCGCCATTGCGCCGCGGTGAAGCCGGTGGCGGCGGCGGCACAGAGTGCGGCGGCGGCGAAGAGCGCGGGCCGCCGCCGCAGCGCGATGAGCGCCGCCGCGGCGGCAGCGCACCCCGCCGCGCCGCTCCACCACGCGGGCTCGTGCCGCAACGCGAAATAGAGCAGCACCCCGGCGATCATGCCGACCGGAAGAAAGAGCGCGAACCGCCCACGCTCGGCCGCGATGGCATCGTCGCGCCAGGCCGCGAGCCGGGCCCGCAAACCCGCGGCCGCCCCGGGCGAAGACACGGTCTGAGTGGCAACTCCCTGGTCCATCCACGCTCCCTGGTTGCAGGGAGGCTAGCGCAGCGGCCCTCTACACGCCATGATCCTCCGTGGTAGAGAGCCCGCCCGCTCCCGGATCAAGGCATGACCGTCCGCACCCGCTTCGCCCCCAGCCCCACCGGCCTCCTGCATATCGGGGGCGCGCGCACCGCGCTGTTCAACTTCCTCTTCGCCCGCCACCACGGCGGGCGCTTCCTGCTGCGCATCGAGGATACCGACCGCGCCCGCAGCACGGCGGAGGCCACCTCCGTCATCCTCGAAGGGCTCGCCTGGCTCGGGCTCGAACCGGACGAGCCGCCGCTCTATCAATCGACCCGCGCCGCCCGCCACGCCGCGGTGGCGCAGGCCATGCTGGAAGCCGGCACCGCCTACCGGTGCTACTGCACCCCGGCCGAGTTGCAGGCGATGCGGGAGCGGGCGCTCGCGCAGGGCCGCCCGCCGCGCTATGATGGAAGCTGGCGCGACCGCGACCCCGCCGAGGCGCCGCCCGGGATCGCCCCCGCCATCCGCCTCAAAGCCCCGCGTGAGGGGGAGACGGTGGTCTCCGACCTGGTCCAGGGCGAGGTGCGGGTGGCCAACGCCGAACTCGACGATCTCATCCTGCTCCGCTCCGACGCCACCCCCACCTACCTCCACGCCGTGGTGGTGGACGATCACGACATGGCGATCACCCACGTGATCCGCGGCGACGACCATCTCACCAATACCTTCCGCCAGGTCCAGATCTACCGCGCCATGGGCTGGGAGCCGCCGGCATTCGCCCACATCCCGCTCATCCACGGCGCGGACGGAACCAAGCTCTCCAAGCGCCACGGCGCGGTCAGCGTGCTCGAATTCCGCGAGCAGGGCTACCTGCCGGAGGCGCTCTGCAACTATCTGCTCCGCCTCGGCTGGGGCCACGGCGACGCCGAAATCCTCGACCGCGCAGAGGCGATCGCGCTCTTCGATCTCACCGGCGTCGGCCGCGCCGCGAGCCGCATGGACTATGCCAAGCTCACCCATCTCAACGCGGTCTGGCTGCGCCGCGCCGAGGACGCCCGCCTCACCGAGGAGGTGCGCCGCCGCCTCGCCCCGCTGCCCCATCTGCGCCTCGACGCGGCCGCCATGGCGCGCATCGCGTCCCTCATGCCCGGCCTCAAAGAGCGCGCGAGAACTCTCGAAGAACTAGCTGATTCCGCATCATTTCTAGCCCATACCCTGCCGCTGCCGATGGAGGAGAAGGCGCGCGCGCTGCTGGCCGGCCCGGCGGCCGGGCTGCTCGCGCGGCTGGCGCCGCTGCTGGCCGGGGCGGCGTTCACTCCCGAGGCGCTGGCCGCGGTATTGCACGATTTCGCCGCCGCCGAGGGACGCAAGCTCGGCGAGATCGCCCAGCCGCTGCGTGCCGCGCTGACCGGCCGGCTGGTGAGCCCGGGGATCGACGCCGTGCTCGCCGCCCTCGGGCGGGAGGAATCCCTGCTCCGGCTGCGCGCCGCCCTCGTGCCCGTCGCCGCCGGATGAACGCCGTCCCGCCCGGCCCTGCGGCCCGCTTTCCCTTCCGCCACCTGCTCGGCATCGAGGGGCTGCACCCCCCGCAGATCGAGGCGCTGCTCGATCTCGCCGAATCCTACGCCCTGCTCAACCGGTCGGGGAAAACCCAGCGTGATCTCCTGCGCGGGCGCACCCTCATCAACCTCTTCTTCGAGGATTCCACCCGCACCCGCATGAGCTTCGAACTCGCCGGCAAGCGGCTCGGCGCGGACGTGCTGAGCATGGCGGTCGCCACCTCCTCGGTGAACAAGGGCGAGACCCTGCTCGACACCGCGGCGACGCTCAACGCCATGAACTGCGACCTGCTCGTCGTCCGCCACGCCGCCTCCGGCGCGCCGGCGCTGCTCGCCCAGAAGGTGGACGCCGCGGTGATCAACGCCGGCGACGGCACCCACGAGCACCCGACCCAGGCGCTGCTCGACGCGCTGACCATCCGCCGCCACAAGGGGCGGCTGGCCGGCCTCACCGTCGCCATCTGCGGCGACATCGCCCACTCCCGGGTCGCCCGCTCCAATATCCATCTGCTGATCGCCATGGGCAGCCGGGTCCATCTCGTCGGTCCGCCCACCTTGATGCCCGCCGCCGTCGATCGCCTCGGCGCCCACGTCTTCCACGACATGGCGCAAGGCCTCGCCGGGGCGGACATCGTGATGATGCTTCGGCTGCAGCGCGAGCGCACCGCCCGCGGGCTGGTGCCGAGCGCGCGGGAGTATTTCCGCTTCTGGGGGCTCGATGCCGCCCGCCTCGCCCTCGCCCGGCCGGACGCGCTGGTCATGCACCCCGGCCCGATGAACCGCGGCGTGGAGATCGACAGCCAGGTCGCCGACGATCCCGCCCGCAGCCTCATCCGCGAGCAGGTGGAGATGGGGGTCGCGGTGCGCATGGCGGTGCTCGACGTGCTCGCCCGCGCCCCGCGCGGGCGCCGGGCGAAGCCCGCGGCATGACGGGCGATCTCTTCTTCTCCGGCGTCCGCCTGCTCGATCCCGCCTCCGGGCGCGATGAGCCGGGCGCGCTCCTGGTACGCGACGGCCGGATCGCCGACCTCGGCCCCGCGCTCGCCGCCCCCGAAGGCGCTGCCCGGGTGGAAGGCGGCGGGGCGGTGCTCTGCCCGGGTCTCGTCGATCTGCGCGCGGCCTTGGGCGAGCCCGGGTTCGAATACCGCGAAACCATCGCCTCGGCGGCGGCGGCGGCGGCGGCCGGCGGCATCACCACGCTCGCCGCCCTCCCCGACACCCGTCCCGCGATCGACGATCCCGCCCTGGTGCGCCACCTGCTCCAGCGCGGGGCGGAGACCGGAAGCCTCGACATCCTGCCCTATGGCGCGCTCACCCGCGGCTGCCGCGGCGAGGAGATGGCCGAAATCGGCCTGCTGCGGGAAGCCGGCGCGGTGGCGTTCGGGGACGGGGCGCGGGCGATCGGCCCGGCGCGCCTGATGGCCCGCGCGCTCGCCTATGCGGCGGGCTTCGGGGCGATGGTGGTGCAGCATCCGGAGGATCCCTCGCTCGCCGAAGGCGGCGCCGCCACCGCGGGCGAACTCGCCACCCGGCTCGGCCTGCCCGCCATTCCCGCCGCCGCCGAGGCGATCCTGGTCGCCCGCGACCTGCGGCTGGCGCGCCTGGCCGGCGGGCACGTGCATTTCGCCCATGTCTCCACGGCCGAGGCGCTGGCGCTGATCCGCGCCGCCAAGGCGGACGGGGTCGCGGTCTCCTGCGACACCGCGCCGCCCTACTTCGACCTCAACGAGACCGCGATCGGTGATTTCCGCACCTACGCCAAGCTCTCGCCGCCGCTGCGCTGCGAGTCCGACCGCGAGGCGGTGGCGGCGGCGCTGGCCGACGGCACCATCGACGCCGTCGCCTCCGACCACCAGCCGCGCGATGCCGACGACAAGCGCCTGCCCTTCGCCGAAGCCGCCCCCGGCGGGGCCGGCCTTGCGACCCTGCTCGCGGTCACCCTCGCCCGCGTCCACGACGGGACCCTTTCGCTCTGCGCCGCCATCGGCCTGCTCACCGCCCGCCCCGCCGCCCTGCTCGGCATCGCGGCGGGAAGGCTCGGCCCGGGCGCGCCCGCAGACCTCTGCCTCTTCGATCCCGAACGCGCCTGGCGGATCGATGCCGACACGCTGCCCGGCAAGGCGCGCAACACCCCGTTCGACGGCCGTGCGGTGGAAGGCCGCGTGCTCGGCACCTGGAAGGCGGGGCGGAGGGTGTTCGGATGATCGCCGTCCTCGTGCTCGCCTTCGCCTTCCTGCTCGGCGCGGTGCCGTTCGGGCTGCTGCTCACCCGCGCCGCCGGCATGCCCGACATCCGCCGCACCGGCTCGGGCAACATCGGCATGACCAACGTGCTGCGCACCGGCCGGCGCGACCTCGCCCTGCTCACCCTCCTGCTCGACGCCGGCAAGGGCGCGGTCGGCGTCGTCATCGGCCAGCGCTTCGGCGGCGAGACGCTGGCGCTCGCCGCCGGCGTCGCCGCCGTGCTCGGCCACATGTATCCGCCCTGGCTCGGCTTCCGCGGCGGCAAGGGGGTGGCCACCGGGCTCGGCGCGCTGCTCGCCGCCGCTTTTCCCTTCGGTCTCGCCGCCTGCGCCACCTGGCTCGCGGTGATCGCTCTGTTCCGCTACTCCTCGGCCGCCTCGCTGGCGGCCTTCTGCCTCACCCCGGCCTACGCCATGCTGTTCGCGCGCTGGCGGCTGATGCTCGCCGCGGTGGTGATGGCGGCTTTCGTGGTGCTGCGCCACCGCGCCAATATCGAGCGGCTGCTGGCCGGAACCGAATCCCGCTTCGGAGTGCGCCGATGAGTGCCCCCCTGCCCGACGCCGAGTTCGAGGCGCGCATCCGCCTCGCCCGCTGCGACGGGATCGGGCCGATGAGCTTCCGCCGCCTGGTCGAGCGTTTCGGTTCGGCCCGCGGGGCGATCGAGGCGCTGCCCGCGCTCGCCCGCCAGGCGGGGCGGCCCACACCGCTGCACCCGCCCACCGTGGAGGCGGTGCGCCGCGAGCGCGACCGGCTGGCCGCGCTCGGCGGGCGCTTCGTCCTGCTCGGCGAGCCCGCCTACCCGCCCCTGCTCGCCGCGCTCGAGGATGCCCCGCCCCTGCTCGCGGTCCTCGGTGAGGTGGGGCTGCTCGCGCAACGGGCGGTCGCGGTCGTGGGCGGGCGCAACGCCACGGCGAACGGCCAGCGCATCGCCGAATCCCTCGGCGCCGACCTCGCCCGCGCCGGCCTCGTCATCGTCTCCGGCCTCGCCCGCGGGGTGGATGCCGCCGCCCATCGCGGCGCCTTGGCGACCGGGCGCACCGTCGCCGCCATCGCCGGCGGGCTGGACTGCCCCTATCCCCCCGAAAACGCCGCATTGCAGGCCGAAATCGCCGCCAGCGGGGCGGTGGTGGCGGAGGCGCCGCTCGGCACCGCCCCGCTCGCCCGCCACTTCCCGCGCCGCAACCGGGTGATCGCCGGCCTCGCCCTCGGCGTGGTGGTGGTGGAGGCGGCGCTGCGCTCGGGCAGCCTGATCACCGCCCGCCTCGCCGCCGAGAACGGGCGGGAGCTGTTCGCCGTCCCCGGCTCCCCGCTCGACCCGCGCTGCCAGGGCTCCAACGATCTCATCCGCCAGGGCGGGCACCTCACCGAATCCGCCGCCGACGTGCTGGCCAACCTCCCCGACCATCCGTCCCGCCAGGGCCTCGCCCGCGTGCCCGGCTTCGCCGCCGGCCCCGCACCCGGCTTCGCCGAACCGCGCCCGGCCTGGGAAGAACCCGCCGAAAGCGGCCCGGCGCTGGCGGCGGCGCGGGAGAGCGTGCTCGAACTGCTCGGACCCTCGCCCACGGCGGTGGACGAGATCCTCCGCCGCTGCCCCGCCTCCGCCGCCGCGGTCGCTTCGATCCTGCTCGACCTCGAACTCGCGGGCAGCATCGAAACCCTGCCGGGCAATCGCGTGGCGCTGCTCGCGACCCCCGGCGAAAGCCGCCGGAACGGGATGCCATGAACGCAGTCGTCGTCGTAGAGTCGCCCGCCAAGGCCAAGACCATCAACAAATACCTGGGTGATGACTATACCGTCCTCGCCTCCTTCGGCCACGTCCGCGATCTTCCCCCGCGGGACGGTTCGGTACGCCCGGAGGAGGATTTCGCGATGGACTGGCAGGCCGACGAGCGGGGCTCGAAGCAGATCGCGGCCATCGCCCGCGCGCTCAAGGGCGCCGACCGGCTCTATCTCGCCACCGACCCCGACCGCGAGGGCGAGGCCATCTCCTGGCACGTGCGCGCCATGCTCGGCGAGCGCCACGCGCTCGACGGCATCGACGTCCGCCGCGTCACCTTCAACGAGATCACCAAATCCGCGGTGCGCGCCGCCATGGCCGCCCCGCGCGAGCTCGACCAGGCGCTGATCGAGGCCTATCTCGCCCGCCGCGCGCTCGACTATCTGGTCGGCTTCACCCTCTCCCCGGTGCTCTGGCGCAAGCTCCCCGGCGCCCGCAGCGCGGGCCGCGTGCAGTCGGTCGCGCTGCGCCTGGTCTGCGAGCGCGAGGCCGAGATCGAGGCCTTCCGCGCCCGCGAATACTGGACCATCGAGGCGGAGTTCACGACTCCCGCCGGCGCCCGCTTCCCGGCGCGGCTGACCCATCTCGCCGGGCGCAAGCTCGGCCAGTTCGATCTGCCGGACGCGGCCACGGCGCTGGCCGCCAAGGCCGCGGTGGAGGCCGGCGCCTTCACCGTCGCGTCGGTGGAGAAGAAGCGCGTCCGCCGCCACCCGCTGCCGCCCTTCACCACCTCCACCTTGCAGCAGGAGGCGGCGCGCAAGCTGGGCTTCGGCGCCCAGGCCACCATGCGCACCGCCCAGCAGCTCTACGAGGGGGTCGATCTCGGCGGCGAGACGGTGGGGCTCATCACCTACATGCGCACCGACGGGGTGCAGATGGCCGCCGAGGCGATCACCGCCATCCGCACCCACGTCGGCGCCCAGTTCGGCCCCGCCTACGTGCCGTCCGCCCCGCGCGCCTACACCGCGCGCGCCAAGAACGCCCAGGAGGCGCACGAGGCGATCCGCCCGACCGACATCTCCCGCACCCCCGAAAGCGTCGCCCGCCACCTCGGCCACGACCAGGCCCGCCTCTACGAACTGGTCTGGAAGCGTGCGGTCGCCTCGCAGATGCAGTCGGCCGAATTCGACCAGGTCATCGCCGAAATCGCCGACGCGGCGGCCGACCGCTTCCGCGCCACCGGCTCGACGCTCGCCTTCGACGGGTTCCTCCGCCTCTATCACGAGGACCGCGACGACGCCGCCGACGAGGACGACGAGAACCGCACCCTGCCGCCGATGGCGGCGCACGACCCGCTCGGCCGCGGCGCGGTCACCGCGAGCCAGCACTTCACCCAGCCGCCGCCGCGCTATTCCGAAGCCTCGCTGGTCAAGAAGCTCGAGGAGCTCGGCATCGGCCGTCCCTCCACCTACGCCTCCATCCTCACCGTGCTGCGCGAGCGCAACTATGTGCGCATGGAACAGAAGCGCTTCGTGCCCGAGGATCGCGGCCGGCTGGTCACCGCCTTCCTCGCCTCCTTCTTCACCCGCTACGTCGATACCGGCTTCACCGCTGCACTCGAGGAGCAGCTCGACGAGATCGCAGAGGGCGACATCTCCTGGCAGGCGGTGATGCGCGCCTTCTGGCGGGACTTCTCCGCCGCCGTCGCCGAAACCCGCGACCTCAAGATCTCCGACGTGATCGAGCGGCTGGACCGCGAACTCGGCCCCCACTTCTTCCCCGCCCGCGCCGACGGGTCGGACCCGCGCGGCTGCCCGGCCTGCGGGACGGGACGGCTCTCGCTCAAGCTCGGCCGCTTCGGCGCCTTCATCGGCTGCTCCAACTACCCCGCCTGCCCCTTCACCCGCCGCCTCGCCGTCGAAGGCGGCGAGGAGCCGGGCGACACGCTCAAGGAAGGCATGCGCAGCCTCGGCACCCACCCCGAAACCGGCGAGGAGATCACGCTCCGCCGCGGCCCCTGGGGGCTCTACGTCCAGCAGGGTGAGGGCGAGGCGGACAAGAAGGCCAAGCCCCGGCGGGTGACGCTGCCGCGCGGGCTGGAAGGCGAGAGCCTCACCCTCGAACAGGCGGTGGGTCTGCTGTCACTGCCCCGCTGCATCGGCCGCCACCCCGAGAGCGGGGCCGAGATCGAGGCCGGGCTCGGCCGCTTCGGCCCCTATGTCCGGATGGGCGCGATCTACGCCTCGCTCGACCGCGACGACGACGTGCTCGCGATCGGCCTCAACCGCGCCGTGGACGTGTTGGCCCGCAAGCTCGCCGCCAGCCGCGAACTCGGCCCCCACCCGGCGGACGGCGCGCCGGTGCTGGCGCGCAAGGGCCGCTTCGGCCCCTATGTCCAGCACGGGCAGACGGTGGCCAACCTCCCGCGCGGGGAGACGCTGGAGGAGATCGCGCTCGAGCGCGCGGTGGCGCTGCTGGCCGAGAAGGGCAAGCCGCTGAAGCCCCGCGCCGGCGCGCGCGGCAAGGCCGGCACGAAGAAGCCCGCCGCCCCCAAGCCCGCCACCAAGCTCGCCCCCAAGCCCGCCCCCAAGCCCAAACCCGCGGCCCGGAAGGCTCCCGCCAAGCCGGGCAAACCCGCCGCGTCCGGGCGCCGGCCGCGGGCCAAGGCCGCGAACTGAGGTGCGGGGCCCCCGCCCGCGCGAACCGCTTGCCGGGGTGGTCGAGGCGCGGGTCAGCGGAACCGACGCCGACGGCACCGCGCTCGCCCGCCCGGTCGACTGGAGCGGGCGCGATCCGCCGCTGATCCGCCTGCTGCCCGAGCCCGCCGGCCGTCCCGCGCTGGCCCCCGGCCAGCGCCTGCTCGCCCGCGTCCATCCCCTCGGGCCCGGCCGCTACGAGGGGCGCACGCTGCGCCTGCTGGAGGCAGCGCCGGGCCGCGTACTCGGGATCTTTCGTCCCGCCCCGGGCGGCGGGCGCATCGTGCCGACCGACCGGCGGGCGAAGGCCGAATGGGTCGTGCCGGCGGGGCAGACCGGGGGCGCCGAGCCCGGGGAGCTGGTGCTCGCCGAGCCGCTGCCCCATCCCGGCGCCGGCCTCGCCCCTGCCCGCATCCTCTCCTGCCTCGGCCCTGGCGAAGGGGCGGCGGCGGCGACGCGCATCGCCATCCACGCCCATGATCTGCCCACCGTCTTTCCCCCCGAGGCGTTGGCCGAGGCGGCCCGCGCCCGCGCCGCCCCTCGGCCCGGGCGGGAGGATCTCACCGCGCTGCCGCTCGTCACCATCGACGGCGAGGACGCGCGCGACTTCGACGATGCGGTGTTCGCCGAGCCGCAGGGGACGGGTTTCCGCCTGGTCGTCGCCATCGCCGACGTCGCCCACTACGTCCGCCCCGGCTCGGCGCTGGACCGGGAGGCGCGCCGGCGCGGCAACTCCGCCTACTTCCCCGACCAGGTGGTGCCGATGCTGCCCGAGCGGCTGTCGAACCACTGGTGCAGCCTGCTTCCCGGCGCCCGCCGCCCCTGCCTGTTCGCCGAGATCAGCCTCGACGCCGCGGGCGAGATCCGCGGCCACCGTTTCGGCCGCGCCCTGATGCAGAGCACCGCCCGGCTCACCTACGAGCAGGCCGAGGCCGGGCGTGGCTCCGACCCGCGCCTGCTTCCCCTCTACGGCGCCTACGGCGCGCTGGCGCAGGCCCGCGCCCGGCGCGGCGCGCTCGACCTCGACCTGCCCGAGCGGCGGGTGATCCTCGATGGCGCGGGCGGCGTCGCCGAGGTCGCGCTGCGGGTGCGCCTCGACAGCCACCGGCTGATCGAGGAGTGCATGATCGCCGCCAACGTCGCCGCCGCCCGCACCCTGGGCGGCGCCGGCGCACCCTGCCTCTATCGCATCCACGCCGCACCCGGGGACGAAAAGCTCGCCGCCCTGCGCGAGGTGCTGGGCGGACTCGGGCTCGCGGTGCCGCCGGGGGCCGCGGTCGGGCCGGGCGTGTTCGCCGCCGTCCTCGCCCGCGCCGCCGGCACGCCGATCGCGCCCCTGGTCAGCCTCCTGGTGCTGCGCGCCCAGACCCAGGCCGCCTATGCGGCGCAGAACATCGGCCATTTCGGCCTCGGCCTGCCGGCCTACGCCCATTTCACCAGCCCGATCCGCCGCTATGCCGATCTGCTCGTCCACCGCTCGCTGATCGCCCTCCTCGGCCTCGGCGCGGGCGGGATCGGCGCGGAGGAGGCCGCCGCGCTGCCCGAGATCGGGCGTGACGTCACCGGCTGCGAGCGCCGCGCGGTCGCCGCCGAGCGCGAGGCGTTCGACCGCCATCTCGCCCTCTTCATGGCAGACCAGCTTGGCGCGCGCTTCCCGGCGCGCATTTCCGGGGTGACTCGGTTCGGATTGTTCGTCACACTGCACGCCAACGGCGCGAACGGATTCGTTCCCGCCGCCACCCTTCCCCCCGACCGCTGGATGCACGATCCGACGCATGAGACCCTCTCCGGGCGCCACAGCCGCCAGAGCTTCCGGCTCGGCGACGCGGTGGAGGTGCGCCTGGCCGAGGCGGCGCCGCTGACCGGCGGGCTGGTCTTCACCCTGCTGCGCGGCGGACCCGGGCCGGATCGCGCGCGGCAAGGCCGGCCCGCGGAGCACGCGCAGCCGAAGCCCGCCCAGCCGAAGCCCGGGAAGCCGAAGCACGGGAAGCCGAAGCCCGGGAAGCCGGGGGGCGGGAAGGCGGCGGGCAAGAAGGCGGCGAAGAGGCGCGGTTGAGACGCTGTCTCGCCCTGCTGCTCTGCCTGCTTTCGGCCCCCGCCCTGGCCGAGCCGGTGCAGGTACGCCCGGTCGGCGGCTTCAACGGCCCGCTCGCGGCGGCGGTCTTCGCCACCGCGCTCGCCTTCATGGCCCCGCGCACGCTGGAGCCGATCCCGCTGGACCGGCTCACCCTCTGGGGCCTGCGCGGGCTGACCGCGCTCGACCCCGGGCTGACCCCGGCGGTCACGCGCCGGCGGCTGGTGCTGAGCGCGCCGGGGCGCATCCTCTTCGTCGCCTCGGCCCCGGGCGCCAACGATCCCGCCGGCTGGGGCAGCGACGCCGCGGAGATGGCGGAGGCGGCCTGGCAGGCCTCGGCGGCGGTGCGGGCGGGCGGGACCCAGGGGGTCGTCACCAGCTTCTTCGACGAATTGTTCAACCATCTCGACCCCTACTCCCGCTACACCCCCCCGGCGGCGGCGGCGCGCGACCGGCTTGATCGCTCCGGCCGCGCCGGCGCCGGTTTCAGCGTCGTGGTGCGGGAAGGCCGGGCGGTGGTAGGCCGGGTCGTCCCCGGCGGGCCAGCGGCCGCCCTCGGCATCACCCCGGGGATGCGGGTGCTGGCGGTGAACGGCGAGCCCATGCTCGGCGCCGCCGCCGCCCGCGTCGCCGCCCGCCTCCAGGGGCCGGCGGGCAGCCGCCTCATGCTGCGGCTGGAAAGCCCCGCCGGCGTGGTGCGCACCCTGCTCCTGACCCGCGCCCGCGTGCCCCCGCCCACCGTCTTCGCCCACCGCGAGGGCGCCCTCCTCACCCTGCGCATCACCGGCTTCAGCGGCGACACCGCGCGGCTGCTCGCCGCGGCCCTGCGGCGGGGGATCGAAGGCGACCATCCCCCGGCCGGCGTCGTGCTCGACCTGCGCGACAATCGCGGCGGGCTCCTGGTCCAGGCGGTCCGGGCGGCGGCGGCGCTGGTGCCGCACGGCGTCCTCGCCGTCACCGCCGGGCGCGACCCCTACGCCACCCATGTCTGGCGCGCGGACGGGCAGGATCTCGCCGCCGGCCTGCCGGTGGTGGTGCTGGTGGACGGGCGGACCGCGAGCGCCGCCGAAGTTCTCGCCGCCGCCCTCGCCGATCATCGCCGCGCCGTGGTGGTGGGCAGCGAAACCCTGGGCAAGGGGCTGGTGCAGACGGTGACCCCGCTGCCCGACGGGGGCGAACTCTTCGTCACCTGGAGCCGGGTGCTGGCGCCGCTCGGCTGGCCCCTGCAAGGGCTCGGGGTGATGCCGCAGGTCTGCACCAGCCTCGACGCCGGCGCCTTCACCCGCGAAATCGCCCGCCTGCAAAGGGGAATCGCGCCGATGGCGAAGCCGGTGGCGGAAGCGCGGGCCGCGCGGGCGCCGCTGCCGCTCGCGCTCATCCTCGCCATCCGCAGCCTCTGTCCCGCCGCCCTCGGCACCGCCCGCGACGCCGAGACCGCGCGCTTCCTGATCGACACCCCCCGCGCCTACCAGGCCGCGCTGCTGCCCGCCCCCCCCGCCGGCGGCGCCCGATAGGCGCTCTGATCGGCGCGCGGTGGACCGCGCCAGGCCGCTTGACGGGCGCGGCCGGGGGCGGCATGTTCCGCGCCTTCCGAGGAACTTGCGATGGCCAAATCCAACACCGTTCAGATCAAGCTCGTCTCCACCGCCGACACCGGCTATTTCTACGTCACCAAGAAGAACACGCGCGCCCAGACCGGCAAGCTCGAGTTCAAGAAATACGATCCGGTGGCGCGCAAGCACGTCGCTTTCCGCGAAGCCAAGATCAAGTAGCGGCTGCGTCCGGTAGCTGCTGCGTCCCGCCCGGATGGGCGGCGGGCGCGGAGGCAGCATTGCAACTTGCACATGCACATCCGCATGTGTATGTTTGGCCGCTCTCTCCCCGAGGTGCCGCCATGAACGTGCTCTCGCTTCCCCCCGCGGTTCGCGCCACCCGCCTCACCGTGCTGGTCAGCGCGGCGGAAGCCGCCGAAATCGCCCGCCGCGCCGAAGACGCCGGGCTTTCGGTCAGCGCCTATCTGCGCGCGCGCGCACTCGGCCCGGCCGCCGCAGGCAGGGCCGCAGAAGGCAGGGCCACAGAACGCGCGGCCGCCGAAGGCACGGGCGAACAAGCCGTGGCGCTGCGCCACTTCGACGCCCTCCTCGGCCGCATGGAAGCCGATCTCGACGGCGCGCTCACCGCCCTCGCGGCGAGCCTCGCCCCCGCCCAGGGCCGCGCCCCGTGACCGACTGGTTCGATCGCATCTCCCGCCTCGCCGCCCTCGCCGAGCGGCTGTCCAGCCTCACCGAGGCGATCAAGACCCTCGCCGCCAAGGTCGAGGACCACCAGACCCGCCTGGTGCGGCTCGAAACCATCATCGCCCTGACCCGGGCGGACGGCACCACGCTGCGCCTCGCCCCCACGGCGGAGAAATAGCGCCGCTCGGCCGCCCGGCCGCCCGCGCCTAGCGCGCGGACGCCGCCTCGCGCGCGACCTTCTCGGCGAGCCGTCCGTGGGCCTCCGCGAGATGGTCGAAGCGGCGGCGGTAGGTGGCGAGCCCCATGGTCTGCGAGCGCAGCTCGATGATCAGCCCGTGCAGCTCGGCCTCCGGCACCAGCGCCTCCACATCGTCCCACCCCGGCCAGCCCTCGCGCTCGCCGTAGCCCAGAATCTGCCCGCGCCGGCCCGACAGCACCCGCTGGACGCTGGCGGTGTAGCTGTTCGGCGCGCTGACCGTCACCCGGTCGATCGGCTCCAGCAGCACCGGGTCGGCCGCCGCCAGCGCCTCGGTCATGGCGATCCGCGTCGCGGTCTTGAAGGCCATGTCGGAACTGTCCACCGAATGGAAGCCGCCGTCGACCAGGGTGACCGAGATGTCGACCACCGGAAAGCCGAACGGCCCCTTGCGCGTCGCCTCCTCCGCCGCCTCGCCCACCGCCGGGATGTATTGGCGCGGCACCGCCCCGCCGACCACGCGATCGACGAACACGAACCCCTCCCCGGGCGCGCGCGGCGCGATCTCGAGCTTGACGTCGGCGAACTGCCCGTGCCCGCCGGTCTGGCGCTTGAGCCGGCCGTGCTGGTGGATGGCGCGGCGGATGGTCTCCTTGAAGTGCGGGCGCGGGTGGGTGGTGATGACCTTGAGCCCGTAGAGCCGCGCCAGCTTCTCGATGGTGGCGTTGAGATGGATCTCGCCCTGCCCGGCGAGCAGCGTCTCCCCGGTCTCGTTGTCGTGGCGCAGGCTCAGCGCCGGGTCCTCCTCGATCAGCTTCTGCAGCGCGGCCGACAGCCGCACGTCGTCCTTGCGGTCCGCGGTCGCGATGGCAAAGGCGTGCACCGGCGGCGGCGGGGCCGGAAAGGGCAGCGGGTCGCCGCCCAGCGTCGCCCCCGTCGCCACCGCCTCGAGCCTGCCCAGCGCCACGATCTCGCCCGCCTCCGCCTCGCCCGCCTTGGCCGCCTCGCCGCCGGGAAAGCGCTGGATTCCGCCGATGCGCGAGCCGTCGAGGGTGGCCCCGTCGCGCACGCTCCCGCGCCAGATGCGGGCGTAGGAGAGCTTGCCGGCGTGGCCGGCGTAGACCGTCTTGAACACCTGCACGAGCGGCCCGCCCGCCGGGTCGATACCGCGCTGCGCCGCCGTCTCGGTGGGGTCGGGGGTATCGTGGCGCAGCGCCTTCCACAGCCGCTGCACCCCGTGCGCGCGCTCCGCCGCCCCCAACAGCACGCCCGCGATCGCGGCCCCGCCGAGATCGCGGCGCAGATGCTCGTAGAGCTCCGCCGGCGCCGGCACCACGTCGGCGAGCACGCTCTCCATCAGCGCGTCGTCATGGTCGGCGAGGACCTCGATCAGCGCCTCGTGCGCCTGCTGCTCGCGGGTCGCTTCCGCCGGCGGCAGGGGAATGAGTTCGGAGGCACTGCCGGGGCGGTAGCGGTAGGCGCGCTCGCTCACCACGTCGATATAGCCGCTGATCTTCCCGTCCTCGCGGATCGGCACCTGGCGCAGCACCAGCTTCCGCCCGGCCTCGGCCTGTAGCGCGGCGAGCGTGTCGCGCACCGCGCCGGTGAAGCCGTCGATCCGGTTGACGAAGACGAGATAGGGCAGACGGCGCTCCTCGATCATGCGCAGGAACGGCGCGGTGGTGACCGCCCGCGCCGGATCGGGGTCGCAGACCAGGATCGCGAGGTCGACGACGGCGAGCGCCGCCGCGGTCTCGTAGGCGAATTCGACCGAACCGGGACAATCGAGCAGCGACCAGGAATCGCCGAGAAAGCGGGCGTGGCCGAGCCGGGTTTCGCCCACCCCGCCATGCGTTCCGCGCTCGGAGACGCGGCGCGCCGGGCTTCCGGCGGCGGCCAGCAGCGCCTCGAACAGGGTCGATTTTCCGCAGCCGAAGGGGCCCACCAGCGCCGCGGCGCGCGGGCGGTGGACAGTGCCTGGGGGGGGAACGGGTTCGGACATGCGCGGCCTCCCTGCGGCCGGGCGGGTTCTTTTCCGCGGGGGGATCGCTGCGGCCCGGCTCTTCGGCCAAGCCTATACCGGCCCCGGCGGACGTGCCAGACCCGTCACACCGCCTTGCGTGTTGCTTGCGTGTTGCAGGTACCGCGTTGATCGAAGTCAATGCGGGCTATGTTGCGATGCGGCATGAAGGGCGCGCACGGACGGTTCCGTGCCGCCTCCGCCGCTCCCCGCGCCCGGCGCGCTTCCGGGGGGAAACCGGGTCAGGGACGGGGACGCAGCGAGGAAAGGAACCCTGTCATGACCACGAAATCCCGCCTGCTCGCCGCCGCCGCGGCGGTCGCGCTGCTCGGCGCCGGTGGCTACGCGCTCACCGCCCGCGCCGCCAGCCCCCAGGTGCTGACGATGTACGTGCTGCCCGGCGGCATGGGCTTCGTCGGCCCCGACCATCTCCACCACGACACCATCGCCCCGGCCAACCTGGTGCTGCGCGCCGGCCAACCGGTGACGCTGCGGGTGGTCAATTTCGACGACGGCATGCACACCATCTACGCTCCGGGGCTGAAGCTCGATCTCGTCATCCGCCCCGGCGTGCACTACAAGAAGCCGATCAACGCCGCCACGTCCGACACCCAGGGCAAGAAGGACCCCGACGTCGACAACGAGCGCACCATCAAGCCGACGGTGAGCACGGTCACCTTCACCCCCGCCAAGGCGGGCGAGTTCCGCTGGCACTGCCTGGTGCCCTGCGACGGCGGCAAGACCAAGCGCTGGGACATGACCAACAGCTTCGACGGCCCCGACCAGGACGGCTTCATGGCCGGCTACTTCAAGGTGCTGCCGGCCAAACCCTCGCTCTGACCACCCCGAGCAGCCCCCCGGCGCGGCTGGGCGCTCATCCGCCCAGCCTGCCGCCGTCGCGCCGGGCGAGCCCGATCAGCGCGCTCTGCGGCGGCATGCCCGGGCGCACGGTCGGCCAGCGGGTCGCCGGCCTGGCGAAATCCGCCCCCGCCACCGCGCCGGGGTGGCGCACCATGGCGAAGCCGGAGCGCCCTTTCGGCGAAAACCCGATCCCGCCCACCGCCGCCCCGAGCGGAGCGAAATAGGCCGCCTCCAGCACATACCTGCCCGGGCCGCGCACATCCATCGCATAGAGCCCGTCGGCGGTCGCGGAAATCTCCCCGCCCTGGTCGGAGCCGATCCAGAGCCGCCCGGCGGGGTCGAACGACAGCGTCGCCGGCCGCGCCAGCCAGGCCGGTGATCCCGCGCCATAGCGGGCGGTGGCGTCCTGCTTGGGGTCGCCGCCGAGCAGCGCCACCTCGGCCGCGAACGCCGCCGCCGCCAGATCGCCGCCCTCGGGGTGGAAGGCCAGGACATGGCCCGCGGCGTTCCCGGCCCGGGGGTTGAGGAAATCCGTCGTCCGCCGCGCCGGGTTGCCGCGGCAGGCGAGAAACAGCGCTCCCCCGGGCGCGAGCGCGAGCCCGGCGGGATGGTCGAACCCCTCGCCACCCGCCGCGGAGGCCGCATCGAGCGCGCCGACCACGCTCGGCACCGTCCCGTCCAGCGCCTGCCACACCAGCTTCCGTCCCTTGAGGCGGGCGACCGCAAGCGTGCCGCTGTCGAGCAGGGCGTCATTGGCGCGCGGCCCGCCGGCGGCCACCGGCGCGGCGGAGACGAAGCGCAACAGGCGGCCTTCCGGCCGGTCGACGGCGAGAAACACCACCGCGCGCCCGTCCGCGCTCCGCCCGGCGGCGATCCCGGCGTGGGGAAAGCGGCCCAGCGCGGTGCGCTTGGCGGGGATGTTGAACGGGTCCAGCGGGTCGATCTCGGTGACCCAGCCGAAACGCGCGGCCATGCCGGCGGCGGCGAAGCGCTTCTCCACCCCGGCGAGTGCGGCGAGATGCGGCGCCACCGCGTCCTCGCCCAGCAGCACCGTCCCCCACGGCGTCGCCGCGCCTCCCGAAGGCGCGAGCAACCCCTGCACCACGTTCCCCACCGCCCCCGCCGCCGGGCCGGTGAGGCGGCAGAGCGTGGTATCGTCGAGCCGGCGCATCTGGTAGCCGCCCGCCACCACCAGCCAGCGCCCGCCGGTGAACTGCAGATCGAGCACCGAGGCGCCCTGCATCCGCGCCGCGATCGCCGGGTGCGCGGCCCCGTCGGGGAATGCCATCGCCGGCTCCGGCCAGGGGTGGGCGATGGTCGCGACCAGGCGCGCGATCCCGTCCCCCGCCGGCGGGGGCACGGTGATGCCCGCCACCACCCCGTCCCAGCCGAACTGGTGCCCCGCCGCCTCGGCCGAGGGATGGTCGGGGGCGAACGCCGGCGCCGCCGGCAGCACCGCGTCACCCCAGCGGATCAGCACCGAGCGCACCAGCCCGCGCCCGACCCGGTCGTCGAGCAGCGGCTTCGGATCGAGCGGCGCGAGATCGAGGCTGGAGGCCGTCACCGCCCCGGTCGCCGCCCATGCCACCCCCTCCTTTGCCCCCGGCGCCCCCGGCGCGGCGGCGAAGGCGGCGGTGGCAGCGGTGGTGGCGAGGAAGGCGCGGCGGCTCGGCATGGCTCACAACTCCCGGTCTGGATCGGCGGATCTTCAGGAACTCTCGAACACCGGCGGCGGCTCGTGCACGGTCGGCGGCGGGGCCACGCCGGCAAACGCCTCCACCGCGACCAGGCAGCTCATCGCCACCGGCCCCTGCCCGAGCCGCGAGGTGCCGACATCCTGGGTCAGCACGTTGGGGTTGCCGTGGATGCAGAGGCTCCCCGGCGCCGCCGGGTCGAGCGGGTCGAACCACGCCCCCGTCGCCATCACCGCGACCCCGGGCAGCAGCCCGTCGTCGAGCCGCAGCCCGGCGAGACAGGCGCCGCGCTCGTTGAACACCCGCACCACCATGCCGGCGGCGAGCCCGCGCGCGGCGGCATCCTCCGGGTGCAGCGTGATCGGCTCGCGCCCAGCGATCTTGCTGGCGAGGCTCACCGCGCCGGCGTCGAGCTGGCTGTGCAGCCTGCTCGCCGGCTGCACGGTGAGCAGATGGAGTTTGCCCGCCGCTCCCGCCGCCCCGAGATACTCGCGCGGCTCCCGCCAGACCGGATGGCCGGGGCAGTCGGCATAGCCGAACCCCGCGATGGTCTCGCAATAGAGCTCGATCCGGCCCGAAGCGGTGCGCAGCGGGTTGGCCCCCGGCCCGGCGGCGAAGGCGGCGAACGGCACGAAGGCTTCCGCAGGGGCTGCGATCTCGACCACGCCCCTCTCCCAGAATGTCTCAAAATCAGGAACTTCCAGACCGACATGGCGAGCGATCCCGGCCCAGTCCGCATACATCGCGCGCAGCCAGCCCGCCGTGTCCCGCCCCTCGGTATAGGCGGCGCGCGCCCCGAGTTCGTCGGTGATGTCGCCGAGGATGGCGAAATCGTCGCGGGCCTGGAACTGCGGCGCGATCGCCCGCTGCATGGCGAAGACGAAGCGGTCCCGCGCCCCCGCCCCGATGTCGTCGCGTTCGAGGGTGGTGGTGGCGGGCAGCACGATGTCGGCCCGCCGCGCGGTCGCGGTCCACCAGGGCTCGTGGACGACGATGGTCTGCGCCCGCGCCCAGGCGCGGCACAGCCGGTTGAGATCCTGGTGGTGGTGGAACGGGTTGCCCCCCGCCCAGTAGATCAGCCGGATGTCGGGGTAGGTGCGGCGCTCGCCGTTGTAGTCGTAAGGCTGGCCGGGCTTCTCCAGCATGTCGGCGAGCCGCGCCACCGGAATGGCGCTCGCCGACGGATTGTGCAGCCTGGGCAGGCTCGGCACCGGAAGCTCCCGCCGCGCCGCGCCGAGCTCGCCGATGCTGCCTAGTCCGAACGCCACCCCGCAGCCCGCCTGCCCGATCCGCCCGAGCAGAGCAGCGAGCGCGGTCAGCATCCAATAGGGCTGCTCGCCCCCCTCCGCGCGCTGTAGCGACCAGGTCGCGGTGAGCAGCGCGGGGAGTGCGGCGCACGCGCGCGCCAGCGCTGCGATGCGCGCGGCGCCGACCCCGCAAATCCCCTCCGCCCAGGCCGGCGTCTTCGCGACCCCGTCGCTCTCGCCCCGCACATAGGCTTCGAGCCGCTCCGCCCCCACCGTGCAGCGGTCGAGGAACCCGCGGTCGGCCAGCCCTTCGGCGAACAGCACCCAGGCCATCGCCAGCATCAGCGCGGTGTCGGTATTGGGCCGCAGCGCGACCCACTCCGCCGCCACCCCCGCGGGCAGCGCCGGGCGCAGCGCCGACAGCACGACGATCCGCACCCCCGCCCGCGCCGCCGCCTCGAGCCCCTCCGCCATCCCGTGCCGCCCCAGCCCGCCCGAGCCGACCTGCCCGTTGCCGGCCAGGATACCGCCGAAGGCGACCAGCAGCCGGGCGTGGCCGGCGATCTCCCGCCAGCCCACCACCGGCCCCTGCACCACCGCATTGGTGCCCAGGATGTGCGGCAGCAGCGTCATCCCCGCCGCGTAGGAATAGTTGGTGATCTGCCCGGTATAGCCGCCGATCGCCGCGAGCGCGCGGTGGAGCTGCCCGCGGGCGTGGTGGAACCGTCCCGCCGAGGACCAACCGTAGCTGCCGCCGAAGATCGCCGCCGGCCCGTGCAGCGCCTTCACCCGCGCCAGCTCGCCGGCGACCAGCCGCGTCGCCACCTCCCAGGAGACCGGCACGAACGCCTCCGCGCCCCGGATCGTCCCGCCGCCGCGGTCACCGGCCAGCCAGCCGCGGCGGACGTGGGGGCGGTCGATCCGGCAGCGGGCATGGACCGCCGCGGGCATCGAGGCGAGCAGCGCGGCGGGCGCGGGGTCGGCCGCGATCGGGCGGGCGCGGACCAGCCGCCCGCCCTCGGTCTCGGCGATGAAGGCGCCCCAATGGGCGGCGTGGGGCACGGCGCTCTTCATGCGGGTTCCTCCGGGCGGGCCAGAATGCGGCCCGCGCGCCGCCACCGCAAGCGCGGCGTGGCCAAGCGCGGCGTGGACAGACCGGCGTGGACAGACCGGCGTAGGCGCGCCACTGCCCGGCCAGAGCGCCCGGCCACAGCGCCCGGCCGCTTCAGGCGCGGTGGATCACCCCGTCCCCGGCGCCGGCCGGCGTCTGGGCGGGCGGGGCGAGCGTCGCCGCCGCAGCCGGTGCGACACCCTCCGCGGGTTTCGCCTCGTCCGCCATGTTCTTCTTGAACTCCTTGATCCCCTTGGCAACGTCGCCCATCAGCCCGCTCACCTTGCCGCCGCCGAACAGCAGCGCCACGACCAGCAGCACGATCAGCCAGTGCCAGATGCTGAATTCACCCATCGTCCACTCCCCGAACCGCGCACCCAGAACTTCGCCCTCCAGGTGGGCCGCGCCGGCGCCCGGCGCAAGTCAGAACCGCGTGTGCGCTCCGCCCGCCCCCTCACCCGTCCCGGCCACCGGGAGCTGCCGCCCCGGCCGCGGTTCCGCTCCGCCAACCCCTCCCCCCGGCCGCGAATCCGCGCTAGAGTCGCCGCCATGACCGAAGCGCGCACCCAGGCCCTCCACCGCCTCCGCTCCCTCGCCGCCCGCCCCGGCGCGCAGCGCATCACAAGCCTCTTCGCCGCCGACCCCGAACGGGCGCGAACCTTCACCCTCGCCGCCGAGGGCATCACCCTCGACTACGCCAAGACCACGATCGACGCCGAAGTACGCGCCGCCCTGCTCGCCTACGCCGGCGCCAGCGGCGTCGAACCCTTCCTCGCCCGCTTCTTCGCCGGCGAAGCGGTCAACGTCTCCGAAGACCGCGGCGCGATGCACATGGCGCTGCGCGCCCCGGCGGCGGCCGGCTACCGGGTCGCGGTCGGCTCCCGCATCGAGGACGCCTCGGCGATGGCCGCGGCCGAGCGCGCGCGCATGGAAGCCTTCGTCCGCGCCGTCCACGCCGGGGAAAAGCGCGCCGCCGACGGTGGCCCCCTCCGCGCCATCCTGCACATCGGCATCGGCGGCTCCGATCTCGGCCCCCGGCTCGCGGTCGAGGCGCTCACCCATCTCGAAGGCCCGGTGCTGCCCGTCCATTTCCTCGCCAACGTCGACGGCCACGCCTTCCCGCCCGCGGTGCGCGGCCTCGATCCGCGCTCCACCCTGGTCCTCGTGGTCTCCAAATCCTTCACCACGGCGGAGACCGCGCTCAACGCCGAAGCCGCCCGCGCCTGGCTCGTCGCCGGCGCCGGCGAGGCCGCGGTCGCCGCCCAGATGGCCGCCCTGTCCGCCAACCTGAAGGCCACCTCCGCCTTCGGCATCCCCACCGAGCACGTCTTCGGCTTCGGGGACTGGGTGGGCGGGCGCTTCTCGCTGTGGTCTCCGGTCGGGCTCTCCATCGCGCTCGCCGCCGGCTGGGACCGTTTCGCCGCCATGCTCGCCGGCGCCGCTGCGATGGACGCCCACGTCCGCGCCACCCCGCTCGCCGGCAATCTCGCCGCCACCCTGGCGCTGGCCGATTTCTGGCATGCCACCATCCTCGGCTGCGCCACCCGCTGCCTCCTTCCGTATGACGAGCGCCTGCGCCTGCTCGCCGCCTGGATGCAGCAGGGCGAGATGGAGAGCAACGGCAAGGGCGTGCTGCTGGACGGCTCGCCGGTCCCCACCTCCACCGCCCCGGTCATCTTCGGCACCGCCGGAACCGACGCGCAGCACAGTTTCATGCAGATGGTCCATCAGGGCACCGGCATCGTCCCGGTCACCTTCCTGCTCGCCGCCCGCGAGGACCATGACCGTCCGGCGGCCCACCGCATGCTCGCCGCCAACGCCTTCGCCCAGGCCGAAGCGCTGATGCGCGGGCGCAGCCTCGCCGAGGTCCGCGCCGCCATGGCCGCAGCCGGCGCCAGCCCCGCCACCATCGACCGGGTCGCCCCCCACCGCGTCTTCCCCGGCGAGCGTCCCAGCCTCACCCTGCTCTATCCCCGGCTCGACCCCGCCACCATCGGCCGCCTCCTCGCCCTCTTCGAGCACGAGATCGCGATCGAGGGCGCGCTCTGGGGCATCGACAGTTTCGACCAGTGGGGTGTCGAACTCGGCAAGGAACTCGCCCGCGCCATCCTGCCCGAACTCGCCCCCGGCGGCGCTCCGGGCGCGCACGACGGGTCCACCGCCGCGCTCATCGCCCGCTTCCGCGCCCTGCGCGAGCCCTGAATGGCGGCGATCCGGCTCCTGCCGGAGCGGATCGTCAACCGCATCGCCGCCGGCGAGGTCATCGAGCGCCCGGCCGCGGTGGTCAAGGAACTGGTCGAGAACGCGCTCGACGCCGGCGCCCGCCGCATCGACGTTTCCCTCGCCGAGGGCGGGCTTTCCGCCATCGAGGTCGCCGATGACGGCGCCGGCATCGCCGCCGCCGATCTGCCCCTCGCCGTCCAGCGCCACGCCACCTCCAAGCTCGCCGGCGACGATCTCGTCCATATCGCCACCCTCGGCTTCCGCGGCGAGGCGCTCGCCGCCATCGGCGCCGCCGGCCGGCTCGCCCTCCAGAGCCGCCCGCGCGAAGCCGCCTCGGGCTGGGAAATCCGCGTCGAGGCCGGCCACGTCGGCGAACCCGCCCCCGCCGCCGCCGCCCCGGGCACCCGCGTGCGGGTGGAGGATCTCTTCTTCGCCACCCCGGCGCGGCGCAAATTCCTCAAATCCCCCCGCGCCGAGGCGGACGCCGCCGAAGCCGCGCTCCGCCGCCTCGCCTTCGCCGCCGCCCACGTCGCCTTCCGGCTGACGCTGGACGGGCGCGAGGCGCTGGCCCTGCCCGCCCAGCCGCGCGAGGCGCGCATCGCCGCCCTGCTCGGCCTGCCCGCCGAGACCCTGCTCGCGGTCGCCGCGGCGCGCGAAACCCTGCGCCTCTCCGGCCTCGCGGCCGGCGCCGCCGCCCACCGCGCCACCGGCGCCGGCCAGGCCTTCCTGGTCAATTCCCGCCCGGTCGCCGATCCGCTGCTGAAAACCGCGCTGCGCATCGCCTACCGCGACCTCGTCCCGCCCGGCCGCCACGGGCTCGCCGCCCTCTACCTCGAACTCCCGCCCGAGGAGGTCGATGTCAACGTCCATCCGGCCAAGACCGAGGTACGCTTCCGCGCCCCCGACGCGGTGCGCGGCTTCGTCATCTCCGCCCTGCGCTCGGCCCTTGCCGCCCCCGCCCGCCCGGTGTTCGTCCCCGCCCGCCCGCGTCTCGCGCTGGTTCCCCCCGCGTCCCACCCGGCCGGCCCGCCCGCGCCGCATCCGGGCTTCGCCGAAGCCGCCCTGCCGCTCGCCGACCGTCCGGCGCTGCGTCCCCACCCGGCGCCCCGGCCGGTGCCGGAGCATCCGCTCGGCGCCCCCATCGCCCAGATCCTCGATACCTACATCCTCGCCCTCGCCGCCGACGGCGCCCTGGTGCTGGTCGACCAGCACGCCGCCCACGAGCGCCTCACCCACGAGACGCTGGCCGCCGAGCTGCACGCCGGCGGAGTGCGCCGCCAGCCGCTTCTGCTGCCCGCCGTGGTCGAGCTCGCCCCCGCCGAATCCCGCCGCCTCGCCGAGCGCGCGGCCGATCTCCTGCGCCTCGGCCTCGAGATCGAGCCCTTCGGCCCCGGCGCGGTGCTGGTCCGCGCCCTGCCCGCCGCCCTCGGCGCCCCCGATCCCGCCCCCCTGCTGCGCGACCTCGCCGCCGAGTTCGCCGAGGCCGGCGAGGAGACCGCGCTCTCCGCCCGCCTCGACGCCGCCATCGCGCGGCTCGCCTGCCACGGCTCCATCCGCGCCGGCCGCCGCCTCGCCACCGAGGAGATGGCCGCCCTGCTGCGCCAGATCGAAACCACCCCCCGCGCCGCCACCTGCAGCCACGGCCGCCCCACCTATCTCAAGCTCACCCGCCCCGAGCTCGAACGCCTGTTCGGCCGCCGCTAGCGCACCATCCGATCAAACGGAATCGTCTCTGCGAGCAAGCCGGTCTGCGAGCAAGCCGGCGTCGGTGTCCGCGGTTTCTTCGCCGCCGCCGGAATAGATCGCGGGAGCGGAACGTTACCCGCCTGCGGAACCTGGGGAGGAAGGAATGGCCTATCGCAAGCCGGCGGTGCCGGCGCCGGGCGCGGGCGAGCGCGCGCGGCTCGAGGCCCTGGCGCGAAGCGGCGGGCGGCGGGGGGCGCGGGCGCGCATCGTGCTGCTGGCCGCGTCGGGGCGCAGCAACACCGCCATCGCCGCGGAACTCGGGCTTTCCAAACACACCGTCGGCACCTGGCGGGAGCGCTACCTGCGGTGCGGCCTGGCCGGTCTCGCCGATGCCCCCCGCCCCGGCGCGCCCCGCGCCGGGGCGGGGCGCGCGGCCCTCGATCTCCGGGTCGCGCCGGCGGTCGCGGGCGGGCCGCACTGGCGCCGCCCCGCCGGTCAGCCCGTCCCGCTCGCCGGAGCCAGGCGGTAGACGCGCGCGGCATTGTCGCGGTAGAGCGCGCGCCGCTCCGCGGCACTCGCCCCGGCGAGGAGGGCATCGAGCGCGCCCACCCAGGCCGGCAGGCTGGCGACGAGGTCCACCACCGGCCAGTCGCCGCCGAACAGCGCC
>DAHWFB010000109.1 GCA_027326105.1 Acetobacteraceae bacterium | reverse complement strand
CGACCGCCTCGCGCACCTCGGCGACCGCGTTGGCGAAGGATTTTCCCGCTTCGCGCACGATCAGCCCGATCATTTCCTCCATGCCCGCCTCGAAGGCGTCCGCCGCCGCGCGCAAGGCGCCGGCGCGCACCTCGACCGCGGTCGCGGCCCAGGCGGGAGCAGCGCCCGCCGCGGCGGCGAGCGCCGCTTCGGTCTGGGCGGGCGAGGCTTCCTGCACCTCGCCGACGACGTCTTCGCCGAACGCCGGATTGCGCACCGGGCGCGCGGGGTGGGGCGAAGCGGCCGCCGGTGCGGCCCGCCAGTGGCGGCGGGTGCTGCCGAGAGCCAGGCTGGCGAGCGAGGCGAGGCTCGCCTCGCTGGCGAGATCGAGCCCGCGCGCGTTGGGCCGCGTCCCGCCATAGAGGTCGGCGGGCCGGCGGATGCGCGGATGGGGCGCGCCGGGCGGCTCGATCGCGCGCGCGCGGGCGACCGGCTCGGCGATAAGCTCGGCAACCGGCACCGAGGGATCGGCGATGCGGTTGACGAAGGAGGTGTTGGCGCCATTCTCCAGCAGGCGGCGGACGAGATAGGCGAGCAGCGTCTCGTGGGTGCCGACGGGGGCGTAGATGCGGCAGGGGCGGCCGAGCGTCTCCGGCCCCACCACTTCTTCGTAGAGCGGCTCGCCCATGCCGTGCAGGCACTGGAACTCGTACTGGCCGCGGTAGAAATTGCCCCCCGCCATGGTGACGATGGCGGCCAGCGTCTGGGCGTTGTGGGTGGCGAACTGGGGAAAGACCGCGTCGGGCGCGGCGAGCAGCTTGCGCGCGCAGGCGAGGTAGGAAACGTCGGTGTAGAGCTTGCGGGTGAAGACCGGGAAATCCGCCAGCCCTTCGATCTGGGCGCGCTTGATCTCGCTGTCCCAGTAGGCGCCCTTGACCAGCCGGACCATGATCCGCCGCCGTGCGCGGCGGGCGAGATCGACCAGCCAGTCGATGACGAAGGGGCAGCGCCGCCCGTAGGCCTGGAGCACGAAGCCGACGCCGTTCCAGCCGGCGAGGGCGGGGTCGAGGGCGAGCCCCTCCAGCAGATCGAGCGAGAGCTCCAGCCGATCGGCCTCCTCGGCGTCGATGTTGAGGCCGATGTCGTGGGCGCGGGCGGCGACGGCGAGCTCGCGCAGCCGGGGGGCCAGCTCCGCCATCACCCGCTCGCGCTGGGCCCGGCAATAGCGCGGGTGCAGCGCGGAGAGCTTGACCGAGATTCCCGGCCCCTCGTAGATGCCGCGCCCGGCGGAGGCGGCGCCGATGGCGGCGATCGCCTCGCGGTAGGAAGCGAGATAGCCGGCGGCGTCGGCCGCGGTGGTCGCGGCTTCGCCGAGCATGTCGTAGGAATAGCGGAAGCCGCGGGCCTCCAGCTTGCGGCTGTTGGCGAGCGCCTCGGCGATGGTGCGGCCGGTGACGAACTGTTCGCCCATCATGCGCATGGCGAGATCGACGCCGCGGCGGATCAAGGGCTCGCCGCTGCGCCCGATGAGGCGGGTCAGCGCGGTGGCGAGGCCCGCCTCGCTCGCGGTCGTGGTGAGCTTGCCGGTGACGACGAGGCCCCAGGTCGCGGCGTTGACGAACAGCGAGGCGCTGTGGCCGACGTGGGCGCGCCAGTCTCCCTGCGCGATCTTGTCGCGGATCAGCGCGTCGCGGGTGGCGTTGTCCGGAATGCGCAGGAGCGCTTCGGCGAGGCACATCAGCGCCACCCCCTCCTGGCTGGAGAGGGAGTATTCGTGGATCAGCCCTTCGACCCCGCCCGCCGCGCTCTTGGCGCGCAGCCGCTCGACCAGGGTGCGGGCGAGGCCGGCGGTGCGTTCGGCCTCCGCGGGCGTGGCTTCGGCCAGCGCGAGCAGCGGCGGCAGGCATTCCGGCTCGGGGCGCCGGCAGGCGGCGGTGATGGCGGCGCGCAGCGGGGGCGGCGCGCCGAAGGTGGCGGCGAAAGCGGCGAAAGGGGCGGCCGAAGGGGTCATGGCGCAACTCCGATGCTGCGCGAGGGTGGCATGGAACCGCCCCGGGCGGGAAGCCGCCGCCGCGGCCGCGCACGCCGGGTTGCGGGCGCCGGCTTCAGCCCGGCGGCCCCAGGGCCACGTCGTCGCGGATGCAGCGGACGGCATGGCCCGGCGCGGCCTCGCGCAGCGGGGGAACGGCGGTGGCGCAGGCGGGCAGGGCGTGCCGGCAGCGGCTGCGGAAGGCGCAGCCCGAGGGCGGCGCGAGCGGGCTCGGCAGATCGCCCGTGAGCAGGATGCGCGGCCGCCGGAGGGTCGGGTCGGCAACCGGGGCGGCGGAGAACAGCGCCTGCGAATAGGGGTGGCGGAGGCAGCGGAAAAGCGCGCGCGTGGGAGCGATCTCGACGATCCGGCCGAGATACATGACCGCGACCCGGTCGCAGAGATGGCCGACCACGGCGAGGTCGTGGCTGATGAACAGCATGGTGAGGCCGAGCTTTTGGCGAACCGCGATGAGCAGGTTCAGGATCTGCGCCTGGATCGAGACGTCGAGGGCGGAGACCGGCTCGTCGGCGACGAGGAAGCGCGGCTCCATGATCAATGCGCGGGCGATGCCGATGCGCTGGCGCTGGCCCCCGGAGAACTCGTGCGGGTAGCGGTCGAGGTGGGCGGGCGACAGTTCGACCGTCTGCAGGGCTTCGGCGACGCGGCCGGCCCGGGCGGCGGGGTCGAGCTCGGGGCGCTGGATGGCGAGCGGCGCGCCGACGATCTGGCGCACCGTCATGCGCGGATTGAGCGAGGCGAAGGGGTCCTGGAAGATGAACTGCATCCGCGGCCGGATGGGGCGGAGCGCACGCCGGCCGAGCCGGGTGATGTCGCGGCCCTCGAAGCGGATGGTTCCCGCGGTCGGCACGCTCATGCGCACGACCGCGCGGCCGAGCGTGCTCTTGCCGGAACCCGATTCGCCGACGAGGCCCAGCACCTCGCCGCGGGCGATGGCGAAGGAGACGTCCTCGACCGCGCGCACGGTGTCCTGGCGGCCGAAGAAGCCGCCGCCGACCCGGAACCATTGCCGCAGACCGGTGACCTCGACGAGGGGGGCGCCGGCGGTCACGCCGGCGCCTCCGCGAGCGCGCGCCAGCGCCGGCAGCGGACGAGCCGGCCTTCTCCGGCCGGCTCCAGCGGCGGCGGGGCGGCGGCGCAGGCGGGTTCGGCGTGGGCGCAGCGCGGCGCGAACGCGCAGCCCGGCGGCAGGTGCAGCGGATCGGGCACGGTGCCGGGGATCGCCGTCAGCGGAGCCGAGCCCAGGGTTTCGGGATCGATGCGGGGCACCGAATGCAGGAGCCCGCGGGTGTAGGGCATCCGGGGCCGGGTCATCACCGGCACCATCGCGCCCTCTTCCACGATCAGGCCGGCGTACATCACCATCACCCGGTCGGCGATCTCGGCCACCACGCCGAGATTGTGGGTGATGAAGACCACCGCCATGCCGTTGGCGTGCTGGAGCTCCTTCAGCAGCTCCAGGATCTGCGCCTGGACGGTGACATCGAGCGCGGTGGTGGGCTCGTCGGCGATCAGCACGCGGGGGGTGCAGGCGAGCGCCATGGCGATCATCACCCGCTGGCGCATCCCGCCGGAGAGGTGGTGCGGGAAGGCGGACAGGCGGCGGTGGGCATCGGGAATGCCCACCTTCTCCAGCAGCTCGCCGGCCCGGGCCAGCGCGGCGCGGTGGCTCGCGCCCTGGTGGAAGATGATGGCCTCGGCGATCTGCTCGCCGATCCGGTGGACGGGATTGAGCGAGGTCATCGGCTCCTGGAAGATCATGGAGATCTCGTTGCCGCGCAGGCGCCGCATCGCGTCCGGCGCCAGTGCCAGGAGGTCGTGGCGGCTTCCGTCGGCTGCGCAGAAGTGCGCGCTGCCGCCGAGGCTCACGCGGGGGGCGGGTGGCACGAGCCGCATCAGCGCCAGGCTGGCCACGCTCTTGCCGGAGCCCGACTCGCCGACCAGCGCCAGCGTCTCGCCGGCGGAAAGGCGGAAGGAGACATCGCGCACGGCCGGCAGGGGGCCGTTCTCGGTGGCGAAGGTGACGGAGAGGTGGCTGACCTCGAGGAGGGGCTCCTGCGCCATCGGCGGCGTCAGTGCAGGTCGAGCCGCGCGTCGAGCGCGTCGCGCAGGCCGTCGCCCACGAAGTTGAAGCTGGCCACGGCGAGCGTGATGGCGGCGCCGGGGAAGATCGCGAGCCAGGGGGCGGACGCGAGATATTCCTGGGCATTGTTCAGCATGTTGCCCCAGCTCGCCATCGGCGGCTGGATGCCGTAGCCGAGAAAGCTGACATACGCCTCCATCAGGATCGCGCGGGCGACGGTCAGCGTGGCGGCGACGATGATCGGGCCGATGGCGTTGGGCAGCAGCTCGCGGAACATCACGTAGCGGCCGGAGGCGCCGAGGGTTTCGGCGGCGAGGATGAAGTCGCGTTCGCGGAGCGAGCGGACCTGGCCTTCCACCACCCGGGCGACTTCCATCCAGCTCGTCGCCCCGATGATCAGGGTCAGCGTGGCGATCGAGGGCTGGATGAAGGCGGCCAGAACCAGGAGCAGGAAGATCTGCGGGAAGCAGAGCACGGCATCGACGAACCGCATCAGCGCGATCCGCAGCGCGCCGCCGTAATAGCCGGCGGTGATGCCGACCACGGTGCCGAAGGCGGTCGAAACCGTCATCGCCGCGAAGCCGATCGTCAGCGAAATGCGGCCGGCCATCAGCAGGCGGATCAGGAGATCGCGGCCGAGCTGGTCGGTGCCGAAGAGATGGCCGCCGCCGGCCGGCGGCTGGAAGCGGTGGCGCAGGTCGATGTGCAGCGGGTCGAAGGGGATCAGCCACGGGCCGGCGGCGGCGGCGATCACCATCACGACGATGGCCGCGGCGCCGAACAGGGCCAGGCGGTGGCGGCGGAACCGGCGCCAGGCGCGGCTGCGGGGCCGGGCGGCGGGCGGGGCGGGGGCGAGGGCTTCGGCGGCGCTCATGGCGGCCTCAGCGCAGCCGGATGCGGGGATCGGCGACGGCGGCGAGGAGATCGGCCGCGAGGTTGCCGAGCAGCGCGAGCAGGGCGGAGACCATCAGGATGCCCATCACCACCGGATAGTCGCGGTAGCCGAGGGAATCGAGCAGCAGCCGGCCCATGCCGGGCCAGGTGAACACGGTCTCGGTGACCAGCGCGCCGCCGAGCAGGGTGGGCATCTCGACCCCGGCGAGCGCGATCATCGGCAGGAGCGCGTTGCGCATCGCGTGGTGCCAGAGCACGGTGCGGGCGGGCAGGCCCTTGGCATGGGCGGTGCGGATGAAATCCTGGTTGATCACGTCGAGCATGGAGGCGCGCATGTAGCGGCTCCAGACCGCGACCTCGACGAGGGCGAGAACGATCGCGGGGGCGATCAGGTGGTGGAGATAGTCGAGGATGCCCCCGCCGCCGCCGATGGTGGAGCGGTTGCCCGGCGGCAGCCAGCCGAGGTTGACCGAGAAGATGTAGATGACGATGAGGCCGAACCAGAAGGTGGGAATGGACAGCGCGATCATCGCCCCGATGGTGGCCAGCATGTCGAAGATCGAATAGCGGCGGATCGCGCCCATCACGCCGATCCAGACGCCGGTGAGAACGGCGATCACGATGGCGGTGGCCATCAGCTCCAGGGTCGCGGGCAGCCGGCCGAGGATCACCGCGAGCACCGGCTGGTTGTCGCGGTAGGAATGGCCCCAGTCACCCCCCAGAAGCCGGCGCAGCCAGGCCCAGTACTGCACCGGCAGCGGCTGGTCGAGCCCCATCTGATGCGCCATCCGGGCGAGTTCGGCGTGGCTGATGCCGGGGGTGAGGGCGAATTGTGCCAGCGGTCCGCCGGGCGCGAGGTGCAGCACGGCGAAGCCGATCACCGAAACGATGAAGAGCAGAACCAGGCTCTGGACGAGGCGGCCGAGCAGGAAATTCGCCATGTCATCCTCGCGGTGCCGGCCGGCGGCGGAGCCCGCCGGCACGGGATGGAGGAGACCCCGGGGAGCAGGACCCCGGGGCCCCGGCCAGAGGGCGCGCTCAGCTCGCCCAATACCAGCTGTTGGCGTTCCAGCTGTTCTCCTGCACGTTGACGTTGGGGGTGAAGCCGACCAGCCCCTTCTTCACGCCCTGCACCATGGCGTATTGGAAAATCGGCAGGTAGGGCAGATCCCTGCGCGTCAGCTCCTGCATCCGCAGATAGGCGGGCCTGCGCTTGGCGGGGTCGACCTCGGCCGCGCCCTGGGCGAGGAGCTTGTCCACCTCGGGGTTGACGTACTGGGTGGTGTTGTCGCCGCCGCCGCCCTTGGCCGGGATGCCGCCGCTGCCGAAATACTGGGTGGCGTCGGGGTCGGGGCCGACCATGAAGTCGAGACCGACCATGGTGGTGTCGAATTTCGAGTAGGTCCAGTAGTCGCCCCACATCACCGCCGGGGGCAGGTTCTTGATCGACATCCTGGCGCCGATGTCCTGCCAGTTCTGTTGCAGAAGCTGCTGCGCCTGTTCGCGGGTGTGGTTGCCGGCGGTGGTCGAGTTGGTGAATTCGAGCCGGACGCCGTTCTTTTCGCGCACCCCGCCGGCACCGGGCTTCCAGCCGGCCGCGTCCAGCAGCGCCCTCGCCTTGGCGGGGTCGAACCGATGCGGCGGCAGCTTGGGGTTGAAGGCCCAGGACTGGCTGGGCAGGAAGCTCTCCGTCTCGGTCGGCAGACCGTAGTAGATCTCCTGGATGATGCTCTTCTTGTCCATCGCGAGGTAGAGCGCCTCGCGCACCGCGCGGTCCTGGAACACCGGCTTGCCGAGGTTGAAGGCGATGTTCTCGATGAAGGGCTGCGGTGCCGGCGCCACGATCCGGTCGGGGAGCTTGCGGGCGGCCGCGTACCGGTCGGGCGAGATGCCCTGGATGCCGACATAGTCCACGGTGCCGGTCTGGAACTGGGTATAGAGCACCGTCATGTCGGGGATGTATTTGAAGATCAGCTTTTCCACATAGGGCCCGACGCCGTGGTAGCTGTCCGCGGCGGTCAGGGTGATGTGGTCGCCGGGCACGCGCTCGCCCCATTTGAAGGCACCGGTGCCGATCGGATGGGCGAGGAAGGCCTCCGGCTTGTTGATGTCGGCGACCTTCTCCAGCAGGTGCTTCGGCACCAGGAAGGTCCAGGACAGGATGGCGCTGAGCGGCGCGTAGGGCTTCTTCACGCGGAAGCGGAGCTCGTGCGGGCCGATCACCGTGACCTGCTCGATCAGGTCGATGCCGGCGCGGCGGCCGGCGAGGAACTTCGGGTTCTGGATCAGCGCGATGTTGAAGGCGACGTCCGCCGCGGTGAAGGGGGTGGCGTCGTGCCACTTCGCCTTGGGGTTCAGCTTCAGGTGCCAGTGGGTCCCGTCGGCGGAGATGCCGCCGTTGGCGACGGTGGGGATCTCGGCCACCAGATCGGGTTGCAGGGCGCCCGTGGCGTCCACCCGCCACAGCGCGCTGAAGAGGTTGAAGTAGACCCCCTCGTCCACCTCGATGTGGGGCAGGAGGGGCTGGAAGACGGTCGGCTCCTGCGAGAAGCCGATGACGATCTGCCCGGTGGGCTTCGCCGGCGGGGTCGCGGCGTGGGCCTGCGCGACCCAGCCGAGTTTCGGGCCGAGCCAGGCCATGGCGCCGGTCGCCGCGCCCGCGGCGAGCAGCCGGCGGCGGGGTGTGACGAGGCGGGGCGTGCGATCGGTCCTGGGGTCGTCTTCCATCGGTGAACTCCGCTCTGTTGTCGGGTCGGGTTGCGCGGCCTGTCCTGGTGCCCGCCGCGGCCGGGCAATGCTCGGCGGTCTCCTTTCCGGTGCCGCTCAGATGCCGGCGATCGGGCGCACGCGGGTGCCGTCGCTGAAACGGGAAAAGCGGAACGCGGCGGGATCGACGATCGGCGCCGCCCCGGTCGCGAGGTCGGCGGCGAGGTGGCCCGCGCCGGGGCCGATGCCGAAGCCGTGGCCGGAGAAGCCGGTGGCGATGACCAGGCCGGGCACCTGCTCGACGGTGGAGATGACCGGGATCGCGTCGGGGGTCACGTCGATCATCCCGGCCCATTCCTGCACCACCCGGGCCTCCGCGAAGGCGGGCATCGCGGCCTTGAGCCGGTCGAGCGCCTGGCGCAGATAGTTCCGGTCGGGGGCGGGGTCGAGGACGCGGGTCTGCTCGTAGGGCGAAGGCCGATCGAGCGGAACCGGGCGCGCCTCGCGCCATTCCTGCACGAAGCGGCGGCTCGGGCGCAGCTTCAGGCTGCGGGTCTCCGACAAAAGCGCCGGCACGAAGGCGGCGAGGAAGCGGAAACTGTCGGGAACGATCGGCACCACGTTCACATGGCCGTTGGCGATGTTGTAGCCGCCGTCGAGACGTTTGCGGAAGGCGAAGTCGCGCGCCCAGTAGGCCGCGGTGGGTGCGCCCTCGATCGGGGCGGTGCGCAGGACGCTCGCCCGTACCTTGAGCTGGGGCAGGGTCAGGCCGAGGTCGCGCAGGAAGCGGCGCGACCAGGCGCCGGCGGCGACGATGACCGCGTGGCAGGCGATCCGCCCGTGTTCGGTGATCACCGCGCTGACCCGGCCGGCGCTGCGTTCCAGCCCGCGCACGGCGCAGCCGGTGAGGATATGGGCGCCTTCGCGGCGGGCCGCGGCGGCGATGGCGGGGGCGGCCTTCTGCGGCTCGGCGCGCCCGTCGGTCGCGCAATAGAGCGCCGCGCGGCTCCTGCCCTCGGCGCCGGGGACCAGGCGGGCGAGTTCGGCGCCGGAGACGATGCGCGCGTCGATCTGGAACGGCCGGGCATGGCCGAGCCAGGTCTCGTAGCGCGCCACGTCGGCCTCGCGCTCGGCGGCGAACACGATGCCGGTGCGGCGGAAGCCGGTCTCGGCGCCGATCCCCGCGTTCATCCCCTCCCAGAGCCGCAGGCTCTCCACGATCAGCGGGATCTCGCGCGGGTCGCGCCGCGCCTTGCGCACCCAGCCCCAGTTGCGGCTCGACTGCTCGCCGGCGATATGGCCCTTCTCGCACAGGGCGACGGAGATGCCGCGCCGGGCGAGATAGAGCGCTGCCGTGGTGCCGATGATGCCGCCGCCGATAATGACGATTTCGGCCTCGGCCGGCGGGGCCGCCGCGGCGGCAACCGGATCGACGGGTGGGCCCATGTCAACGAACTCCGTCGCGGGGACAGAGGCGGTGCTGCCTCCCCATGGCCCGATGCCCGATCGTCGCTTGAGGATGGCCGTGCCTGGAGGATGCGGTCTCCCCCGGGGGCGGCTCGAACACGCGGCGGGCGGGCGCGGTCGGTGCGGCCGGGAGAGGGCGGGCGAGAGCAGGGTTCATGCGAACGGCTTTCCAGCCGCGCGGGGAAGGGCGGGCGGAAGCGGCCGGGCAGGTGGAGACGACGGGAAAACCACCATCGTTTCGACGGTAGGTTTGCACCATTCGCGCTGTCAAGCGCCAGCGCGGCTTCGCGCCGGCCGCGCCGCGGCCTCGCGGCGAGCCTGCGCAGCCCTGGCGTTCACGCCGGCCGCGGCGGGCCGCAGGC
>DAHWFB010000089.1 GCA_027326105.1 Acetobacteraceae bacterium | reverse complement strand
GGGCGCGGGGGGCGGGACGACGGCGAGCATGCGGCAGAGCGGGCGGAGGAGGCGGCGCAGCCCCGGGGAGGCGGCGAGCAGGGCGGCCACTTCGGGGTCGGCCAGAAGCAGGCCCAGATAATTGGCGCCGGGGCGCGCGGCGGGAACGATGGGGAGCAGCCAGCCGACCCGGCGGGGCAGACGCTCCCACGAACGACGCGGGCCGGTGGATGCCGCGGCGGGGCTTGCCGAAGCGGGGCGTGCCGCGGCCGGGAGAGCGCGGCGGATGTGGGGGCGCGGCGGGGCGCCGGGGCGGATGCGGGCGGCGAGGTGGGCGAAGCGCGGCGCGGCGCGGCGCAGGCGCGACCAGGCCAGGCAGAAGAGGGGCGCGGTGAGGCGGGCGGCGAGGCTGGAGAAATTGGGCCTCTGGGCTTCGGCCGCGCGGGCGGCGACGGCGCGGCAGAGGAACTCGATGATGGCGGCGAAGCGTTCGGCCGGGGTGGTGGGGAGGGGGACGGTCGCCATGAACAGAACTAGAACACAAAACCGGCGCCGGGCACAAGGGGTTTTTTGGCGGGTGCCGGGGCGGCCGTGATAGAGAGGGGGATGCCGCCCGATCCTCGCGCGCGCCCGCTGTTCGTGACCAGCGAGATCTATCGCGCCGCCGCGTTCGCTCCGCCCCATCCGCTCGCCATCCCGCGGGTTTCGCTCGCCGCCGACCTCGCCGCCGCGCTGGGCTGGCTGGCGCCCGGGGTGGTGCTGGAGTCGCCCCAGGCGAGCATGGCCGAACTCGCGCGGTTCCATGACCCGGCCTATCTCGCGGCCCTGCGGGAGGCGGAGCGGACCCAGACGGTGGGCACGGCGGCCGCGGAGCGCTTCCGGCTGGGCCGCGACGGCAACCCGATCCACCCGGTGATGTTCCGCCGGCCGGCGACCTCGGCGGGGGGCGTGCTGCTCGCGGCGCGGCTGACCCGGGACGGGGGCGTGGTGCACGCGCCGGCGGGGGGGACGCACCATGGCATGCGCGACCGGGCCGCCGGGTTCTGCTACCTGAACGACGCGGTGCTCGGGCTTTATGCCTGGCTCGACGGCGGGCTGGAGCGGCTGGTCTATCTCGACCTCGACGCCCACCACGGCGACGGGGTGGAGGCGGCGTTCGCCGCCGATGGGCGGGTGTTGACGATCAGCGTCCACGAGCAGGGGCGCTGGCCCTTCACCGGCGCCGCCGCGGACCGCGCCGGGGGGACGGCGCGCAATTTCCCGGTTCCCCCGGGCTTCAACGACAGCGAGTTCCGCCATCTGCTGGAGGCCGCGATCCTGCCCCTGATCGAGGCGTTCCGGCCCGAGGGGATCATGGTGCAGTGCGGGGCGGATGCGCTGGCCGAGGATCCGATGGCCAGGCTCGCGCTCTCCAACAACGCCCATCGGGAGGCGATCGCCGCGGTGCGGAGGCGGGCGCCGCGGCTGCTCGTGCTCGGCGGCGGCGGCTACAACCCCTATGCGGTGGCGCGGCTGTGGGCCGGCGTCTGGGGCGAACTCAACGGCTTCGCCATCCCCGCGCGGCTGCCGGCGGCGGCGGAGACGGTGCTGCGCGCCGCGCCCTATCCGCGCGGGGCGCGGCGGGCGATGCCGGAGAGCTGGTTCACCACGTTGCGCGATCCGCCGCGGGAGGGGAAAGTGCGGCCCGAGATCCGCCGCCTGGCGGAGATGTCTCTCCGGGAGATCGCCGCATGACCCGCCGCCTCGCATTCCTGTTCGTCACCCTCGCCTTCCTCGCCGGACCCGCCCGGGCGGCGGGCACGCCGCAGCCGCCGCTGCCGCTCCAGCCGCTCACCATCGTCGCCGCGGGCGGCGTGCGCCATCTCTTCGAGGTGGAGGTGACCAGGACGGCGGCCGAGGAGCGCACCGGGCTGATGTTCCGCCGCCATCTCGCCGCCGACCACGGCATGCTGTTTCCGCTGCCGGCGCCGGAGGTTGCCAAGATGTGGATGAAGCACACGCTGATCCCGCTCGACATGGTGTTCATCGACGCGCACGGGATCGTCGTCCATATCGCCGAGGATACCGTGCCGCACAGCCTGCGCATCGTCTCCACCCCGCATCCGGTGCTGGCGACGCTGGAGTTGCAGGGCGGGATCACCGCGAAGCTGGGCATCACGGTGGGCGACAAGGTGCTGTTTCCGCTGTTCCACACCGCGCCCTGAGCGGGCGGGATGCGGATTCTCTTCCTCGGCGACATCGTCGGCCGGGCGGGGCGGGACGCGGTGCTCGCCGCCCTGCCCGGATGGCGGGCGCGGCTGGCCGCCGATCTCATCATCGTCAACGCCGAGAACGCGGCGCACGGGTTCGGGCTGGCCCCCGACATGGCGCAGGCGCTGCTCGCCGGCGGGGCGGACGTGCTGACGCTGGGCAACCACGCCTGGGACCGCAAGGACCTGATCCCCTTCCTGGGGCGGGAGAAGCGGGTGATCCGCCCGCTCAACTACCCGCCCGGCACGCCGGGCGAGGGCAGCCTGCTGGTCGGCCTCGCCGACGGGCGCAAGGCGCTGGTGGTCAACCTGATGGGGCGGCTGTTCATGGACCCGCTCGACTGCCCGTTCCGCACCGCGGCGGCGGAACTCGCCCGCCACCGGCTGGGGGTGACGGTGGCCGCGATCGTGATCGACTTCCACGCCGAGGCTTCGAGCGAGAAGCTGGCCTTCGCCCATTCCTTCGACGGCGCGGTCTCGCTGGTGGTGGGGACGCATACCCATGTGCCGACGGCGGATGCGATGATCCTGCCCGCCGGCACCGGGTTCCAGTCCGACGCCGGGATGTGCGGGGACTATGATTCGGTGATCGGCATGGACAAGACCGCCGCCGCCGCGCGGTTCTGGAAGAAGGTGCCCGGCGAGCGGCTGGCGCCGGCCGCCGGCGAGGCCACCCTGTGCGGTCTGTTCGTGGAGACCGACGACGCCACCGGGCTGGCCCGGCGGATCGCGCCGCTGCGCCAGGGCGGGCGGCTGGCGCCGGCCTGGCCGGAGGGGTGAGGCGAGGGGGCAAAAAGCGGAAGTTCTTTGGTTCTTTCTTTCAAGAAAGAACTTCTTTTTTGAAAAAAAGAAGCAAAAAACTTTTGCAGCTCAGCCGCGCAGCAGGGCGCGCTGGAGCAGCTGGGGGCCCATGACCAGGGCGGCGGTGACCAGATTGATCACCACCACGAAGCCGGCCGCGCCCCAGGCGGAGAGGGCGAGGCCGCGGCGGAGCAGGAACCAGTGCAGCCAGAGCGCGTAGGCGCCGAGCAGCCCCATCCAGAGATAGGTCGCGGCGGGCACCGGAAGGCCGGCGCCGAGGGCGGCGTTGGCGAGGAAGAGGGCGGCGAGCGCCGCCGGCGGCAACGCCCACTGGCTCCAGTTGAAGGCGGTGGCGAAGCGCAGCCACAGGCGCTCGCGCTGGAGGCGGCGGGCCACCCACTCGGTGATCACCGGCGGGGCGAGCAGGGCGCAGAGGGTGGCGAGAAACTCCTCCGCCGCCACCAGCAGGCCGCCGCGCAGCGCGAGCAGCAGGCTGGCGACCAGGGGAAAGGCGATCCAGGGGGCGAGGCTGGCGAGGAAGGCCTCGCGCGAGGAATCGAACTCGGCGAGGCCCTGGGCCTTGCCGCGGGCGAGCAGCAGGATGCCGCGGGGGATGGAGCGCTTCATCGTCCGGGCGCGCGAGCGGGGGGCGCGAAATAGGCGGCGAGGAAGGCGCGGTAGATCGCGGTGAGCCGGCGCAGATCGGCGAGCGGCACGCACTCGTCCACCTGGTGCATGCTGGCGCCGACCAGGCCGAATTCGGCGACCGGGCAGTGGGGGGCGAGAAAGCGCGCGTCCGACGTGCCGCCGCCGGTATCGAGCCGGGGGGTGAGGCCGGTTTCGGCTTCGATCACCGCGCAGAGCAGCGCGATCTCGGCGCCTGGGGCGGTGACGAAGGCCTCCGCCGGGGGGCTCGGTTCGAGGGTGAAGCGGGGGAGGTGGCGGGCGAGGACGCCGCGCACCCGGGCTTCGAGCGCGGCGGCGGTGTGGGCGTCGTTGAAGCGGATGTTCAGCCGCGCCTCGGCGCGGGCGGGGATCAGGTTGGCGGTCGGGTTGCCGACGTCGACGCTGGTGATCTGCAAGGAGGAGGGGGCGAAATGGGCGGTGCCGGCGTCGAGCGGGGTGGAGGCCAGCTCGGCCAGGGCGGCGAGCAGCGGGTGGAGCGGATTCTCGGCCCGTTCGGGGTAGGCGACGTGGCCCTGGCGGCCTTCCGCCACCACGTGCAGGTTGAGGCTGCCGCGGCGGCCGATCTTGATGGTCTCGCCGAGGCGGGCGGGGTTGGTGGGTTCGCCGACCAGGCAGAAATCGGGGAGTTCGCCGGCCGAGCGCAGCCATTCCAGCACCCGGCGGGTGCCGTCGAGCGCGAGCCCCTCCTCGTCGCCGGTGATCAGCAGGCTGATCGAGCCGCGCCCGCCGCCGCCCCCGGCGAGGAAGCCGGCGCAGGCGGCGGCGAAGGCGGCGATCGCCCCCTTCATGTCGCAGGCGCCGCGCCCGTAGAGCACGCCCGCGCGCACCGTGGGGGTGAAGGGATCGGCCGCCCAGGTCGCGGCTCCCGGCGGCACCACGTCGGTATGGCCGGCGAAGCAGAGGTGGGGGCGGCCGCGGCCGTGGCGGGCGAAGAGATTCTCCACCGCGCCGAAGCGCAGCGGGGTGAGGGTGAAGCCGAGCGGGGCGAGGAAGGCGGCGAGCACACGCTGGGCGCCGGCGTCCTCCGGGGTGACCGAGGGGCAGGCGATCAGCGCCTCGGCCAGCGCCAGCGGATCGACGCCCGCGCCCGCCGCCGCGTCCGCGCTCACGCCCGACCCCTCACGCCCGACCTCTCACGCCCGACCCCTCACGCGCGCAGGAGGTCGTTGATGGCGGTCTTGGCGCGGGTGCGCGCGTCCACCCGCTTGACGATGACCGCGCAGGCGAGGGCGGGGCCGGGGGAGCCGTCGGGCAGCGGCTTGCCGGGCAGGCTGCCCGGGATCACCACCGAATAGGCGGGGACCCGGCCCAGGAACACCGCACCGGTTTCACGGTCGATGATCTTGGTGGAGGCGCCGAGGAAGACGCCCATGGAGAGCACCGCGCCGCGCTCCACCACCACCCCTTCGGCGACCTCGGAGCGGGCGCCGATCCGCTGGCGCTGGCCGAGGCGCTGATCGCCTGCCCCTCGGTCACCCCGGAGGACG
>DAHWFB010000012.1 GCA_027326105.1 Acetobacteraceae bacterium | reverse complement strand
CCGGTGCCGCGGGAATCGCCGCCGCCGCGCCTTCCCCCGCCTCGCCAGCCGCGTCCGCCCCGACCAGCGCCCCCCCGGCCAGCGCTTCGACGAGCGCCCCCCCGACCAGCGCCTCCCTGGCCAGCGCCCCCCCGACCAGCGCCCTGGCGACCACGGCGGCGCCGCTCCCCGCGGCCGCCGGGGCCGCTCCCGTGGCGGCGAGCCCGGCGGCGGCACCGTCGGGCGGGCTCTCGCTGCGGGCGACCGCGGACAGTTGGATCGAGGTGCGGGATGCGCAGGGCAGGATCCTGTTCAGCGGCATCCTCCACCCCGGCGACAGCTGGGCGGTGCCCGCCGGGCAGGCGGTGACCCTGACCACCGGCAACGCGGGCGGCACCGAACTCGTGGTCGACGGCAAGGTCTCGCCCCCGCTCGGTGCCTCCGGCCAGGTGCGGCGCAACCTCACGCTCGATCCTTCGGCGCTGGCGGGCGACGGTTTTGCCGCCCTGATCAGCCCCGCCGCCGCCGCGACGCCCGCGCCGGCATCCACCCCGGCGGCGTCCACTTCGCCGGCGCCCGTCCCGGCGGTGTCCACCCCGGCGGTGCCCGCCCCGGCGGTAGCGCCCGCCGGTCAATAGAAGCCCCGCCCGGAGTGCCGCGATGAACTATCGCCCCTATCAGCAGATCACCCGGCGGAAGTCCCGCCAGATCCATGTCGGGCGGGTGCCGGTGGGGGGCGACGCGCCGATCCCGGTGCAGACCATGACCAACACGCCGACCACCGACGTCGCCGCCACCATCGCCCAGATCCGGCGCGCCGAGATCGCCGGGGCCGACATCGTCCGCGTCTCCTGCCCCGACCGCGAGAGCGCGCTCGCGCTCAGGGAAATCGTCCCCGAAGTGGGCGTGCCGATCGTCGCCGACATCCATTTCCACTATCGCCGGGCGATCGAGGCAGCCGAGAGCGGGGCCGCCTGCCTGCGCATCAACCCCGGCAACATCGGCAGCGCCGAGCGGGTGCGCGAGGTGATCCGCGCGGCGCGCGACCATGGCTGCTCGATGCGGATCGGCGTCAACGCCGGCTCGCTCGAGAAGCATCTGCTCGAGAAATACGGCGAGCCCAACCCCGAGGCCTTGGTGGAAAGCGCGCTCGAACACGCCAAGCACCTCGAGGACAACGACTTCCACGAGTTCAAGATCAGCGTGAAGGCCTCCGACGTGTTCCTCGCGGTCGCCGCCTACCAGCAGCTCGCCGAGCTGTGCGACCATCCGCTCCACCTCGGCATCACCGAGGCGGGCGGGCGGCGGACGGGGACGGTGAAATCGGCGATCGGGCTCGGCGCGCTGCTGTGGGCGGGCATCGGCGATACCATCCGGGTCTCGCTCTCCGACGAGCCCGAGGAAGAGGTGAAGGTGGGCTGGGAGATCCTGAAGTCTCTCGGCCTGCGCCATCGCGGGGTGCGCATCATCTCCTGCCCTTCCTGCGCCCGGCAGGGCTTCGACGTGATCCGCACGGTCGCGGCGCTGGAGGAGCGGCTGGCCCATATCCAGACCCCGGTCACGCTCTCGATCATCGGCTGCGTGGTCAACGGCCCGGGCGAGGCGCTGATGACCGACATCGGGCTCACCGGCGGCGGCGGCGGGCGGCACATGATCTACGCCGCCGGGCGCACCGACCACACCATTTCCGGGGAGGCGATGATCGAGCACATCGTCGGACTGGTGGAGGCCAAGGCGGCGGCGCTGGCGGCGCAGCCGGCCGCCGAAGCGGCGGAGTAGGTTGACAAATCGGACCGGAGGCCTTAAGAGAAACTTATTCCGCTACGCCCGTAGGCGGGCATGTATTCGTACCCCGCACCGGGTTCCGGTGCGGGGTTTTTCATGCCGGCTTGATCCGAGGGTACAATGAAGGTAGCGCTTCTCATTGACGGTGGCTATGCGCGCGCTATCGTTCGCGAACGTCGCCTCACTTACAACCCAGACCTCATCGAGAGGATGGCGCAGGCGGCTACCCGAGCGGATGAGGAAGTATTTCGGATTCTCTATTACGATTGCCTCCCGTACAACGGGATACAGAGGCTTCCCGTGAGTGGCAACGAGCAGAGGTTCGACCGATCAGGAGAATGGCTCCATAGCCTCGCACGCCGTGATTTGTTCGCAATCCGGCTTGGAATTTTGAAATTCAGGGGGTTCATTCCCAAAAATATACCCATCGGTTCGAGGGAATTGACCGACGATGATTTCAAGCCGGATTTCGAGCAGAAGGGCGTGGACATGCGTATCGGCCTCGATATTGCCAATTACGCGAACAATAGGGTGATCGAACGGCTTATCGTCATCACCGGAGATACCGACTGTGTGCCGGCATTCAAGCACGCCAGGAAGTCAGGTCTGCAGGTCGTCCTCGTCGAACTTTCCGGATCGCGCTTGGCACCCGAACTGCGCGAACATGCCGACTTCGTGCGCGCGGTGCCGCTCGCCTGACGATCGCGCATGGGGGCGGCACGACATCGGACAACAAATATCGGACGAGAGGTATTGTGCAGACCGTCAAGCCCGTCCGCGGCACGCGGGATCTGATCGGCGGGGAGATGCGCCCCCACCGGGCTGTGATCGGGCGGGCGCGCGACATCGCCGCCCGCTTCGGCTGCGCCGAATGGGCGACGCCGATCTTCGAGGATACCGCGGTCTTCGCCCGCTCGCTCGGCGAGACCTCCGACGTGGTGATGAAGGAGATGTATTCCTTCCCCGACCGCGGCGGCGAGAGCCTCACGCTGCGCCCCGAGAACACCGCCGGCATCTGCCGGGCGCTGATCTCCAACGGGCTGACCCAGACCCTGCCGCAGAAGGTGTTCTACGCCGGGCCGATGTTCCGCTACGAGCGGCCGCAGAAGGGGCGCTATCGCCAGTTCCACCAGATCGGCATCGAGATCCTGGGCGCGCCCGAGCCGCTCGCGGACGCCGAGGCCATCGCCTGCGGCTGGGACATTCTCGCCTCCCTCGGCGTCGGCGGGGCAGTGACGCTCGAGCTCAACACGCTCGGCGACGGGCCGAGCCGGGCCGCCTACCGCGCCGCGCTGGTGGAGTATTTCACCGCCCACGAGGCCCGGCTTTCGCCCGACAGCCGGGCGCGGCTCGCCCGCAACCCGCTGCGCATCCTCGATTCCAAGGATGAGGCAGACCGCGCCCTGGTTGCCGCCGCCCCCCTGATCGAGGGCTTCCTCACCGCCGGGGCCGCCGGCTTCTTCGCGCAGGTGCAGGCCGATCTCACCCGCTTCGGGGTGCCCTTCACGGTCAATCCGCGCATCGTGCGCGGGCTCGACTACTACAGCCACACCGCCTTCGAATTCGTCACCACCACGCTCGGCGCGCAGGGCACGGTGATGGCCGGCGGACGCTATGACGGGCTGGTGGCGGAACTGGGCGGGCCCGCGGTGCCCGGTGTCGGCTGGGCGGCGGGGGTGGAGCGGCTGGCGCTGATGATCGCCGACCCGCCCGCCGGCCCGGCGCCGGTCGCGGTGGTGCCGGTGGCGGCGGAGGCGGAAGGTGCCGCGCTCGGCCTGCTCGCCGAACTGCGCCGCGCCGGCATCGGCGCCGAAATCGCCTATCGCGGCAACCTGCGCCGGCGGATGGAGCGCGCCAACCGCATCCAGGCCCGCGCCGCCGTCCTGCTCGGGGCGGACGAGATCGCGCGCGGGGTGGTGCAGCTCAAGGATCTGGCGAGCGGGGAGCAGCGCGAGGTGGCGCGCGCCGACCTGCCCGCCGCGCTGGCATGATCGCCCCCGAGCGGCTCGACCGCATCACCGCCCGCGCCGCGGAGCTGCGCGAGTTGCTCGCGGGCGGCGTCTCCGGCGGCGTTTCCGGGGAGGCCTTCGTGCGCGCCTCGCGCGAGCTCGCCGAGATCGCCCCGCTGGTCGAACGGATCGAGGCGCTGCGCGCCGCCGAGCGCGGCCTCGCCGAGGCCGAGGCGCTGGAATCGGACCCCGAATTCCGCGACATCGCTCTCGCCGAGAGCGCGCGGCTGCGCGGCTGCCTGCCCGCGCTCGAACAGGACATCCGCCTCGCGCTGCTGCCGCGCGACCCGGCGGACGAGCTGCCGGCGATCCTCGAGATCCGCCCCGCCGCCGGCGGCGACGAGGCGGCACTGTTCGCCGCCCAGCTGTTCGACGCCTACCGCCGCTACGCCGAGGGGCGCGGCTGGCGCTTCGAGGTGCTCGACTACGCCGAGACCGAGCTCGGCGGCCTGCGCGAGGGCATCGCCGAGATCACCGGGCGGGGGGTCTTCGCGCGGCTGAAATACGAATCGGGGGTGCATCGGGTGCAGCGCGTGCCGGCGACCGAAAGCCAGGGCCGCATCCATACCTCGACCGTCACCGCCGCCGTGCTGCCCGAGGCGGAGGAGGTGGACGTGGCGGTGAACGAGGGCGATCTGCGCATCGACGTCTTCCGCGCTTCGGGTGCGGGTGGCCAGCACGTGAACAAGACCGAGAGCGCGGTGCGCATCACCCATCTGCCCTCCGGCATCGTGGTCTCGATGCAGGAGGAGAAGAGCCAGCACAAGAACCGCGCCAAGGCGATGAAGATCCTGCGCGCCCGGCTCTACGAGCGCGAGCGCCAGAGCCTGCACGCCGCGCGCGCCGCCGACCGGCGCTCCCAGGTCGGCACCGGGGACCGCTCCGAGCGCATCCGCACCTACAATTTCCCGCAAGGGCGCGTCACCGACCACCGCGTCGGGCTGACGCTGCACCGGATCGAGAGCGTGATGGCGGGCGAGTTCGACCCGTTCATCGACGCGCTCGCCGCCGAGGAGCAGGCGGCGCTGCTCGCCGCCGAGCATTGAGCACGATCGCCGCGGCGCTGGCGGAAGCGACCGCGGCGCTCGCCGGCGCCGGGATCGAGGCGCCGCGGCGGGAGGCGCGCCTCCTGCTCGAGGCCGCGCTCGGCCTGCCGCGCGCCGCGCGGGTGGCGGGCGAGACGAGGGCGGGCGAGACGGGGGCGGGCGCGATGGAGGCGGGCGTGATGGAGGCTGGCGCGGCGGGGCGCTTCGCCGCCTGGGTGGCGCGGCGGGCGGCGCGCGAGCCGCTCGCGCTGATCCTCGGGCGGCGGGAGTTCTGGAGCCTCGGGTTCGCGGTTTCGGCGGCGACCCTCATCCCCCGCCCCGAGTCGGAGACGCTGATCGAGGCGGCCCTCGCCGCCTTCCCCGAGCGCGCGGCGGTGGCGCGGGTGCTCGACCTCGGCACCGGCACCGGCTGCCTGCTGCTCGCCGCCCTGAGCGAGTTTCCCGCGGCCTTCGGGGTCGGCGTCGATCTCGCCCCGGCGGCGGCGGCGCTGGCGGCCGGCAATGCGCGGGCGCTCGGCCTCGCCGGGCGGGCGGGCTTTCTCGCCGGGGATTGGGCGCAAGCGCTCGGCGGGCGGTTCGATCTCGTGCTCGCCAACCCGCCCTACGTCGTGGCCGGCGAGATCGCCGGGCTGATGGCGGAGGTCGCGCGCTACGAGCCGCGCACGGCGCTCGACGGCGGGGCGGACGGGCTGGCCGCCTATCGCGCCCTGATCCCCGCCCTGCCCGCCCTGCTCGCCCCCGGCGGGAAGGCGATCTTCGAACTCGGGGCCGGCCAGGCGGCGGCGGTGGCGGGGCTCGCGGCGGCGGCGGGGCTGGCGGCCGAGGCGCGGGCGGATCTCGCCGGCATCCCCCGCGCGCTGGTGATGGCTCTGCCACAAAAATACCGTTTGGCATGAGCGCGCCGGCGGATTAGTTTAGAGACTGCACGGAAGGATGCCGCGCCTCAAGGCGCGCTCCGGTCGTCAGGGCCCGGCTCCGCGGATCGCCCGGAGGGTCCTGGAGAACGTGCGAAGCGAAGGCGGAAGCGTGGTCCGGGCCCCGCTCGGGGCCTGGATGGTGTGGCGGGATCGTCCCCCATGCCGATGGCCGTCATGCGAACAGGAAGGCAGAGCGTCGGACGGATGAACATCAAACGTATGCGCGGCCGTGGGCACCGGCCCGGCGGCAATGGCGGCAATGGTGGCAACGGCGGGATCGTCCGCCAGCATGGCGGCATTCCCCTCAACCGCAACCATGTCTTCGACAGCAGCGGGCCGGATCTGCGCCTGCGCGGCACCGCCCAGCAGCTCTACGAGAAATATCTCCAGCTCGGGCGTGACGCGAGTTCCGCCAGCGACCGGGTGATGGCGGAAAGCTACTTCCAGCACGCAGAGCATTATTTCCGCATCCTCTCGGCGATGACCCAGGCACAGGGCCAGCCGCCGCACTTCCCGCAGGGCGGCATGCCGCGCCGCGGCGGCGAGGCGGAGAGCGAGCGGGAGGAGATGCCCCCGGCCGAGCCCTCGCTGCCCGGCGTCGGCGATCAGCCGCCGGCGGAGCCGCGCGAAATTCCCATCGCCGCCGCCCCGCCCGAGGGCTGATCCTGCCAAGCCCGATCGCCCCGGGCCCGATCGCCCCGGGCCTGATCGTCAGAGGGCCTGATCGTCAGGGGGCCGGTCGTCAGGGGGGTGGGCCGATGGTGACCTCGGTCCTGATCGAATTGGCGATGAAGCAATGCTCGTGCGCCTCGTGGTGCAACGCGGCGAGGCGGGCGGGGTCGGGCGCCGCGCCGCGCCAGGTGATCGCCGGGCGGAGCGTGACCCGGGTCACGGCGTGGCGCTCGGGTGCGATTTCCGCCATCACTCCCTCGGCGTGGTCGCGGTAGGCCAGGACGGTGAAGCCCGCGAGCCGGGCGCGATGGAGAAAGGTGAGCATGTGGCAGGCGGAGATCGCCGCCACCAGCATCTCCTCCGGGTCGATCGCGCCCGGGTCCGCCCATTTGCCGACCACCTGCGGCGAGGCCGAGCCCGCGACCTCGGCGCCGCCGTCGAAGCCCAGCCGGTGGGCGCGGCGGTAGCGGCCGGCGGGAAAATCCTCCCCCTCGCCGAGCCGCCAGTGCACCTCCGCGCGGTGGATCGACATCGTGCCCCCTCCCCGGTTCCGCCGCCTCACCAGCCCGGAGCGTCGAGCGCCGCGCGCAGGGCGGCCGCGTGCGCGCGATCGCCGATCAGCCCCTCGCGCAGGGCGAGATCGATCACGACGAGGGGGACATTGAACTTGAAATCCTCCGTCCGCGCTATCCGGTCGAGCACCTCCGCGAGCGGCCAGAGGGCGAAGGATTCGGCCTCTCCGTCGGCCGGGTGCGGCGTGAACCCGGGCGGCAGATCGAGATCGTAGCAAAGGAGCAGATCGCGCCGCAGCCCCTCGGCGCGCTCGAAGGTGTAGGCGAGGCGCGCACCGGGGCGCGCGCGGGCGGCGAGCGCGGGCGGGATGGCGGCCTCCTCCGCCGCTTCCTTGACCAGGGTCTGCCAGGGCGTGAGCCCAGCGGGCACGCCGCCGGCGGCGAGATGGTCGAGCTTGCCGGGATCGAGCGCGCGATGGGCCGCCCGCCGCGCCACCCACAGCTGCACCCCTTCCGGCCGGCGCACCAGCCCGTTGAGATGGGTGCCGCGCGCGAGCAGGCCGAACACCGGCAGCGCGCCGCGGTCGATGCGCCCGAGCGGCGGCCCGCCGGGCGCGGCGAAGAGGTCGAATTCCTCGCCCCGCCAGCGCATCAGCCCTTCCTCCGCCAGCGCGCGGGTGAGCCGGTCCAGCCTCGCCTGCGCCGTGGGCAGGGCGATCGCGCCGTCGGCCCGGGTCGCGGGGTCGATGCGGGCGAGCGGCGCGGCGAGAGCGGGCGGCGCCCAGCCGACCAGGCTCGCGCCGAGCCGCACCGGCAGGTAGCGCCCGGGGACGAACGGGCTGCGGCAGGCCGCGATGCGGGCCAGCAGTCCGGCGGGATCGGCGGGCGGTGCCATGGCGGCTCCTTCGGTCGGCGGGGCTTCCTCGGGCGGGAGCGCAGCCCTGTCAACCGCGGCGCGGCTTTGCAATCGCGCGCGCAAGTGCCACATGGCGCGTGATGACCCCCTCCCCGCCCCCCAAACTCGCCGCTCCGCTCGCTACCGTCCGCGCCCTGCTGCCCTATCTGTGGCCCAAGGGGGACCGCCTCTCCCACCTCCGGGTGGTGGTGGCGATGGCGTTCCTGATCACGGCCAAGCTCGCCACCGTCTATGTGCCGATTCTCTACGCGAGGGTGGTCAATGCGCTGGCGCCGCAGGGGGGCGCGCCGGTCCTGTTCATTCCTGCCGCCCTGATCGTGGGCTACGGGCTGGTGCGCGTCGCTGCCGCCGGCTTCGGGGAGCTGCGCGATGCGGTGTTTTCCGCCGTGCAGCAGCGGGCGGTGCGCACCGCGGCGCTGCGCACCTTCCGCCACGTCCATCGCCTGGCGCTGCGCTTCCATCTCGACCGCCAGACCGGGGGGCTCTCGCGCGCCATCTCGCGCGGGACCACCGGGATCGAGCAGGTCCTGCGGCTGGCCATCTTCAACGTCATCCCGACCGCGCTCGAACTGCTGCTGGTCACCGGCATCATCTGGCACTTCTTCGACTGGCGCTTCGCCCTGGTCACCTTCACCGCGGTCGGGATCTATCTCACCTTCACGCTGCTCTTCACCGACTGGCGGGTGCGCTTCCGCCGCACCATGAACGAGAACGACAGCGAGGCGCAGTCGCGCGCGGTGGACAGCCTGCTCAACTACGAGACGGTCAAGTATTTCAACAACGAGGCGCACGAGGCCGGGCGCTACGACGAGGCGCTCGCCCGCTACGAGCGCGCCGCGGTGCGCTCGCAGGTCACCCTCAACATGCTCAACCTCGGCCAGGCGGCGATCATCGCGCTCGGGCTCGCGGTGGTGATGCTGATGGCGGCGATCGAGGTCAAGGCGGGGCGGATGAACGTCGGCCGCTTCGTGCTGGTGAACACCTATCTGATGCAGCTCTACCAGCCGCTCAACTTCCTCGGCTTCGTCTATCGGGAGATCCGCCAGGGGCTCGCCGACATGGAGCAGATGTTCCGCCTGCTCGAAGTCGGCCAGGAGGTGGCCGACCGGCCCGCTGCGGTGCCGCTGCCGATCGGGCGGGTGCGCGGCGAACTGGTCTTCGAGAACGTGCGCTTCGGCTACGACGCCGACCGCGAGATCCTCAAGGGGGTGAGCTTCCGGGTGCCGCCGGGCGCCAAGCTCGCGGTGGTGGGGCCGACGGGGGCGGGAAAATCGACCATCAGCCGGCTGCTGTTCCGCTTCTACGACCCCACCGGCGGGATGATCCGCATCGACGGGTCCGACATCCGCGACTTCACCCAGGATTCGGTGCGGGCCGCGATCGGGGTGGTGCCGCAGGATACCGTGCTGTTCAACGACACCATCGGCTACAACATCG